>CAYSBM010000135.1:0-6177 GCA_964429095.1 uncultured Solibacteraceae bacterium
GTTCAAGTATGGCGTGCCGGTGCAGAGCTCCTATGTCTTCCACCATGTGCTTTACAAGGCCCCTGGGGTCGCGCCCCGCGTCAAATAAAGCGTGCGTCAGGTGCTGAAGGCTTTGCGGAGTTGTCCGGCGGCCCAGTCGAGGTCTTCCTCACTGATGATGAGCGGAGGGGCCAGACGTATGACGAAGTCGTGAGTCTCCTTACAGAGCAGGCCCAGATCCTTCAATTTCTCGCAATAGCTGCGCGCGGGGACCATAAGTTCGATGCCGATCAACAGGCCACGGCCGCGGATTTCCTTGATGTGAGGGTGGTGGATCTTGCGCAATTCATACAGCAGCCAGGCTCCCAGCTCCGCGGAACGGTCGGCCAAGCGCTCTTCGACGATCACGCGCAAGGCGGCGCGGGCCACCGCGCACGCCAAGGGATTGCCGCCATAGGTGCTGCCGTGGCTTCCGGGACGGAACACTTCCAGGATTTCGCGGCTTGAAACCACAGCCGAAACGGGGTACACGCCTCCGGAAAGCGCTTTGCCGAGTACAAGAACATCCGGTTGCACACCCTCGTTTTGGCAGGCGAACAGGGCCCCGGTGCGGCCCAGCCCGGTTTGGATCTCGTCGGCCACCAGCAGAACGCGTTCCCGGCGGCAGATCTCGGATGCTTGTTGAAGAAATCCGTCCGGGGGAATGAGAATGCCTGCCTCGCACTGGATAGGCTCGAAAAGAAAGGCGCAGGTATTGGGCGTGATGGCCTGCTCGAGCGCCTCGGCGTCACCGAAGGGAATGGTGACAAAATTGGGAGTAAAAGGTCCGAATCCATCCCGGTACAGCGGTTCGGAACTGAAGCCGCAGATGGTGGTGGTTCGCCCGTGAAAGTTGTTCTCGCAGACGATGATCTCGGCCTGGCCCTCGGGAATCATCTTACGCGTGTAGCCCCAGCGGCGGACGGCCTTGATGGCGCTCTCCACGGCTTCCGCGCCGGTGTTCATCGGCAGCACCATCTCCATGCCGCACAACTGGGCCAGTTCGGCCGCGAAGCGGGGAAGCTGGTCGTTACGGAAAGCGCGCGAGGTGAGCGTCACGCGGTCTGCCTGTTCATGCAGGGCGGCCAGAATGCGCGGATGGCAGTGCCCCTGGTTCAGGGCCGAGTAAGCGCTGAGGCAGTCCAGATAGCGGCGGCCGTTAACGTCGTAGACCCAAACTCCCTCGGCGCGTTCAATCACCACGTCCAATGGACGGTAGTTATGGGCCCCCCAGCGTTCTTCGAGATGAATCAGTTCTTCCGCAAGATTGCGGCTTTCTTCTACGGACATGGATCAGGTGTTCTCAGTTGCCGGAGCGGTGGCCGGCCGAAGATTCCGAGATCTTCGCCGGCGCGGCGCCGAGATGCGCGGCAATCTTGGCGGCTTCCTCGACCGCGCGCGCCAGCACCGAGCGAATTCTGCCGTCTTCAAGCATGAGCAGGCCACCGATGGTGCAGCCGGCGGGCGTGGTGACGTCGTCGCGCAGGGAGGCCGGATGGCGGCCGGTGGTGAGCACCATGCGCGCCGCTCCCAGGGCCGTTTGCGCGACCAGAGTGAGCGCCAGTTGGCGGGGAAGCCCCACCTTGACGCCCGCGTCGGCAAGGGCTTCCATGATCAGGAATTGATAGGCAGGGCCGCTGCCGCTGAGCGCTGTGATGCCGTTGAAATGGATCTCGTCGATGGGAATGCAACGGCCCACGGCCTCAAAGATGCGCCGCGCGCGGTCCAGGTGTTCTTTGCCGGCGTGGCGGCCGCGGCAGATGACGGTCATGCCTTCACCCACGATGCAGGGTGTATTGGGCATGGCCCGCACGATCGGATTGCCGGCGCCGAGCAGGGATTCAAGCCGGTCGGTGGACACACCCGCCAGGATGGAAATGATCAACGTTTCCCGCCGCAAGCCCGCGTCTCGCAGCGAGGACAATACAACGGGCGCGTCAGCCGGCTTGACACAGATCAGGATCAGATCCGCCGTCGGGACCAGCGCTGCGAAATCGCTCACCACCGGGATGCCCAGCTCCCGGCTGGCGCTCTCACAAGTGGCGCAATTCTTGTCGCCCGCCCAGATACGCCCGGCTTCGATTAAACCGCTGTTCAACAGGCCGCGCATCAGTGTCTGTCCCATGACGCCGGCGCCGACAACGCCCAGACTATAGTTGTCTGCGACTACCGGTGGTTGGTTCGTGGTGGACTCCTCGCATTCTCTTGACATAATGAACAACCGGATCTCTCAAGATAACACAGAGGAACGAAGCCGCATCCCGCGTCCTGGCGCGTCTCAGCGGCGAGAGGGTTCTTCGACGAGATCCACGCGGTCGATCACGCCGATGACGGCCATGTCAATGGGCGCTAGCTTATGGCCGACGCTGGTGAAGGCGCTGAAGCCTTCAGTGGCCAGCAGCACCCGGTCCCCTACGCCGGCATCGACTGCGTCCAGAGCCACGTAAGCCTCGCCCCGGTTGCTGCCGTCAAGATTCAGCGGCTGCACCAGCAGGACTTTGCGGTTCTCGTGGGTTGCGTGCTTGCGCGTGGCGACGATTTCCCCGATCACGCGGCCGATGAGCATAATCTACTTGCGTGCCTCCCGGTTAATGTTCATCTCGTCGACAATGCCCACGATGGTGAAGTCGGTCGGCACCTCGGGCTGGGGCAGCGCGAAACTGGCCTCGCGCCCGCGCACCCAATAGACGATTTCTCCGGCGCCGGCGCCCGTCATATCCGTGCAGACAATGCGCCTGCCTGCGTTGGCGCCCTCCGGCGTAATTGGTTGGACAAGCAGGAACCGCTGGCTTTCGAGCCCGGCATTCTTAACCGTGCTCCATACGCGGCCCACCACGCGTCCCAGATACATGGCTTCTACCGGCTTCCGGAATCAATCTGCACGCTGTCGACAATGCCCACAATCGCGGTGTCAACGGGGCGATCTTTGCAGCCCTCAGCCATGCGCGCACTGCTGCCCGACACAGTCAGAACAGTCTCGCGGTAGCCGGCGCTGACCGTGTCAACGGCCACTACATAGCCGGATTCGTCCTTGCCTTCCGGCGAGATATAACGCAAGACGAGCAATTTCTTGCCTTCCAGGCGTGGGTCTTTTCGCGTGGCCACCACAGTGCCCACGACGCGGGCTAACTGCATGCGTGTCCTTTCACGGCGATCTTACTTCTGGGTCTTGCCGATCGGCAGCACGTCTTCCAGGCTCGGGTGCGGGCGCGGAATCACATGCACGGCGACGAGCTCGCCCACCCGGCGTGCCGCAGCGGCTCCGGCGTCGGTGGCGGCGCGCACGGCCGCGCCGTCACCGCGCACCAGAGCCGTCACGTATCCCGCACCGACCTTCTCCCAGCCGACCAGGGTCACTTTGGCGGCTTTCACCACGGCGTCGGCGGCTTCAATCATGGCCACCAGGCCACGGGGCTCAATCATTCCCAATGCTTCACCCATTGATCCTCCAGCCAGTTCTATCTTTTCACGGCGCGGCAGGCTTCTCAAGCCGCACCGCGGGCGCGCAAGGCTTCATCAATCATGGCAACGAGTTCCTCGCGCGTTACCCAAATTCTGTCGCCCGCCGGCACGCTCTCGGCCGGCAGCGGGCAACCCGGCAGGCCGGCTGAAGCGGCTTTCACTCCATAGCGCGAGCGGGATTCAATAAACTTTTGCACTTCCCGCTCGGGCAAGACTTGCGGACCGCCGAGAAGTTCTGCAACCAGCGAAATCTTGGCGTAATGCTCGACGGTTTCCATGCGGAAAAACGCTTTGTAAACATCTTCGCCGTAGCTGACTACACCGTGATTGCCCATCAAGATGGCGTCGTACTTGGGAATCAGGGGAACCAGCGGCTCAATGAGCGCTGGCGTGCCCGGCAGGCCGTAATCGGCCAGCGGTACGCAACCGAGGCTGATGATCACCTCGGGCAGCAAAGCCAGATTCAACGGCTTACCCGCTGCCGCGTAACCAGTAGCCACCACCGGGTGGGCATGCACCACAGCGCGCACATCGGGACGCAACTCGTAGACCTTAAGGTGCATGGCGATTTCCGAGGTTCGTTCCTTGCGGCCTTGGATCTTGTTGCCCTGCATGTCGCAGATAATCAGGTCATCGGGCTCCATCATGCCTTTGCTGACCGCGGTGGGCGTAGCCAGCAACCGGTCTTGATCCAGGCGGATGGTAATGTTGCCATCGTTGGCGGCCACCCAGCCTTTCTCGTAGATCAGGCGTCCGATTCGAATGATGTCGTCGCGGTACTCCCGCTCAGTCTTGTTCATCCAGATTTCTGATTGTAGCAGAGGCCGCCTGAGGCGCGGCAAAGGTTAAGATGGAAGGAAGTGGAAAAACGCCGTATGTGCCCGCACTGCCGGGCATTCATCACTACCAGCGACCGGATATGCCCCTATTGCGAGACTGCCGTGGGTCCGCGGGCGATTGACCGGCGTGCGCCTGGTGAAATTCTGGGCGGATTGATTCCGTCGGCGCACTTTACGACGGCTCTGATTCTGACCATCAATGCCGGCTTGTATCTGGCGACGATGGCCTTCAGCATGCGGTACGGTCAGGGGACGCTGATGGACATAGACGGCCGGACGCTGTTTGCTTTCGGCGGCAAGTTGCGGATCGCGGTTCTGGCCGGCCAGTGGTGGCGTCTGGTCACCGCCGGTTTTCTGCACGGAGGGTTGTTCCACATCTTGATGAACTCATGGGTCTTGCTGGATTTGGGCCGGCAGGTGGAGGAGGTTTACGGCGCCAGGCGCTTCATTACGATCTACTTTGCCGCCACGGTGTGCGGTTTTCTGGCCAGTACCTTCTGGTCTCCGAATCTGTCGATCGGCGCTTCGGCAGGCATTTTTGGATTGATTGGGGCGATGATTGCGCTGGGGATCCGCCATCGCTCGCCGCTCGGCGATGCCATTCGCGGCCACTACCTGAGGTGGGCGGTCTACGGTTTCGCAATTGGCCTCATCCCGGGGTTCCGCGTCGACAATGCCGCGCATCTGGGGGGACTGGCGGCGGGTTTTGCGGTTTCCTATGTGGCAGGCACGCCATCTTTAGTCGACAACTGGCGGGAAAAGATCTGGAAGGCGGCCGCCGTCATATCGGTGGCTTTATCTGCACTGGCTTTCATTCAGATGTATCGGTGGTTCCTGACTTTGTAGGGCGGCTGGCAGCGCTCGGGTTGCTTGCACAAGCCCGGTTCACCCATTTCGAAGATTTTGCGAAACTTGCTCGGCCGGTTGCGCATCCGCTCTTGATGTTCAAGTCTTGCTGGCATGAAAACGCTTATTCCGCTGCACCTTTTCGCCACGGCCATCACGTTGGCCTATTCCAACGGTTCCCGGATACCGCCAGGCAATGCCGGGGAACCCAATACGGGTACGCCGTGCGCCGCCTGTCACAACGTAACTCTGAACCCTGGCGGCGGGAGTGTTTCGCTCACTCTCCCCCAAGGCGCCTCTTTTCTTTCCGGAGTGGTCCAACGATGGATAGTCTCGATTGCGGACGCCAACGCCAATTACAAGAAAGGCTTTCAACTGACCGCCAGCGCCGGCACATTTACGGCCGCGAATAACACGGTGGTGATCAGCAGCGGATCGCAGCCATATGAGAGCCATACCCACTCGGCCGCCAGCTATGCAGTTGCTTGGACGCCGCCTTCCGGTGCCGGCACGGTCGAGGTGTACTTGGCCGGCGCGGCTACCAGCGGCACGCGAACTACCAATGTCTATACGGCTTCCTTCACCTTGAAAAGAGCCGCCGCCAAACCCGTCATCAGCCCGGCTGGGGTAGTGAACGCGGCGAGTTTTCTTCCGGGGCTTGTCTCAGGGTCCTGGGTTACAATCTTCGGCGAGAACCTGGCGCCCGCAGGCTCGGCGCGAGCCTGGAGGGAAGAGGACTTTGATGGCAATCGCCTGCCGGTTTCGCTGGAAGGGACCGCGGTGCGCATGAACGGGCTAGAGGCGGCCATTGCTTACGTCAGCCCCAATCAGCTCAATGTGCAAGCACCGGAAGATGCTTCTTTAGGGCCGGTTTCAGTGGAGGTTATCACCGCGGCTGGGGGAGCCAGCGATGCCGTAACCGAGAAGCTTGTGCAGGCGGCTCCCGGGCTGTTCCGGTTCAGCCCCGCCTCCCACCGGTATGTAGCAGGCGTGCATGCCGACGGAACGCTGG
>CAYSBM010000135.1:6187-7946 GCA_964429095.1 uncultured Solibacteraceae bacterium
GACGCCCCGCCCAGCCGGGCGAGACGTTGCTGCTGTTCGGCACAGGTTTTGGTCCCACCGAACCGAAAGTGACGGCAGGCCGGATTTTTTCAGGCGTGGCGCCGCTGGCCGGTGGCCATGGCCTCCTCATCCGAATCGGGGGCATGCCGACGGAGGTTCAATTTGCTGGGCTGAGCGCTACGGGTCTTTACCAGTTCAATGTGGTGGTGCCGAAGTTGCCTGACGGCGACCATGAGGTGGAAGTGTCGGTTTGGGGAATCGACGTTCCGACCAAACAGTATCTGACGGTCAAACAATAACGCGTCACGCCTGCCTGAGGACTTCAATTGCGGCAGCCGGAGACAGACTCAGGATGCGCGGGATCCGGCACGGGCTTCGGCGATCATGGCGCGCAGGTTTTCTGCCGGCGTGGTCGAAGGAATGGCGCAGCCGGCGTTGAGCACGAAACGCGGCTCGCCGGCGAAAATTTCCAGCAGTTCGCGCGTTTTTTCGCGCACCAGGGCCGGGGTGCCCCGCGCTAGTACGCCGGTGGGATCCAGATTGCCCAAAAAAACAATCTGGCCGCCCAAAACAGCGCGCGCCAGCCGGACATCGGTCTTGTAGTCCAGTTCCAGGCCTTGAGCGCCGCTGGAGGCCATATCTTCGAGGATACGGTCTGTTTTTCCGCAAATGTGCAACACATATGGCAGCCCGAGGCTGGCGGCGTGCGCCGCCACGCGGCGCTCGTAAGGCAAGGCGAACTGGCGGTAGATGCCGGGCGAAACCATGTCGGGCGAAGCCAGACTGTCGCCATTGGAGAGAATATGCGCACCGGCCGAGGCCATCAGCGAGAGAAATGACTTGGTGACTTCTGTGGCATAGTCGAGCAACTGGTGGACGCGTTCGTGACAAGACGGATCGGTGAGCGCCACCATCCAGTCATTTATGCCGAGCATGAGCGCAGCCAGATCGAAAGGGCACTGGTCGCAGTTGCCGCGCACGCAGACCTGGTTCGAGAAATACCTGACCAGCAGGCGCGTGGCCTCCAGCCAGACCTGAACGCCGGGGTAGCGTGAAATGTCCGCAGGGGCCAGGTCCACGGCTTGATCCAGGCTCTTGAGGGCCTTGCCGGAGCACCGTGCGGGCTCGTCCTCGGGAAAATCCACGGGTACGCCGACGGCGCCCGCCAGGGTTGCCGTGTCGATGTCTACGACGATGCCGTCATAGCCGTAGGTCTCGACGGCTTGAATGAAGCTGTGCGCGATGGCTTGCGGATCGGAACGGAAGCGGCGCATGCTCACGCCCGCCTCGCGCGCCGCCATCATAAAGTTGTGAAGCATGATGGGCGTGCTGTCGGCCTCCTGGCCGCAAAAGGCCGCCTGGATTCGTTCAAAGCCGTTCATATTCCCGGTGCAATCAGATTAACATGGGCAATAAGGTAGGATGTCGGGCATGATGCGAGCTGGAACCTGCTTGATCGTGGCGGGCTTGGCCGGCGTTCTGGCGGAGACGCCGCCCTCCAAGACCACCTACGTTTATAAGAATGTGGGAGGGTTAAAGATTGAACTGGATGTTTACCGCGTCTCAAGCCCGCGTCTGCGGCCGGGCATTTTCTGGATCCACGGCGGCGCTTTGATCGGCGGACACCGCACCAATATTCATCCCAAGCAACTGGCGCGCTATCTGGAGGCGGGTTTCAACGTAGTATCGATCGACTACCGCCTGGCGCCGGAAACCAAGCTGCCGGATATCCTGTCCGACGTTGCGGACGCCTGGCGGG
>CAYSBM010000136.1:0-5156 GCA_964429095.1 uncultured Solibacteraceae bacterium
CTGGGTGAAGGGTGGCATCCGCCTGACAGCGGCTTCCGGTGGATGGGCAAGCGTGCAGTGGTCTACCTTGCGCCGCCTCAGCCGGCTGACAGGCTGTTCATCTTCGCCTACCTTCCCCGGTCACTAGCCGGGCGAGCCACCCGGCTCACCGTGTGGCTCAACGGCGTCATGGTCGCACAGCGGGCCATCGGGATGGATGAAGAGTCGGTTGAAGCGGAATTCGCCATTCCGGACCACCTGCGCGGACAGCCCGGACAAGTCACTCTCGAAGTCGACCGGGCGGTTGAGTTGCCGGACTCGCATCAAGTTCATGGCTTGGTAGTGGGCCGGATCGGCTGGCGCCGCAAGCTGCAGATTAAGATGGCCTCACAACCACAAGATCCGAAGTCTTACTCACTGCGCTGCGCGGCTTGTGCCGCAAAGTACGCCGCTATCCTGCTCGCCTCTGTTCTTGCCGCCTCCACTGTCCCTTGGGACCTTGCTCAACTGCGGCATCCGCCCCAGGTAAGCTGGGTCGCCCAACAGGGCCCGCTGCGGCCCTTGTATTACCGCAACGAACCTTTTCACGGCAAACCGACGCAGGTCTTCGCCTATCTTGCTCTGCCGGAAAACCTAAATGGCCGAGCCCCGGCTATGGTGCTGGTCCACGGCGGCGGAGGAAAGGCCTTCGAGGAATGGGCCAGGCTCTGGGCCGCGCGCGGCTATGTGGCCATCTCGATGGATTTGCGCGGTCGCGGTCCGGACGGTAACCGCCATGCCGATGCCGGCCCCGAGCAGGATAACGCGAACATCTTCACCGGCATCCGCGAGGGTGTGTGCGAAACCTGGCCTTATCACGCTGTAGCAGCCGTCATTCGCGCTGTTTCGTTGCTAACCGCGCTGCCCGAAGTGGACCCCGCGCGCATCGGTATTACCGGTATTTCCTGGGGCGGCTATCTCACCGCCATGGTGGCGGGACTTGACGGCCGCCTGAAGGTGGCCATCCCTGTCTACGGATGCGGCTTTATTTACCAGAACAGCCCCTGGGCTCCGGTCCTCGATAAATTGCCCGAACGCGCCCAATGGATTGAGAACTTCGACCCTTCGCGTTACCTGGCCCAGGCGCGCATGCCCATGCTGTGGGTTAATGGCACCAACGATTTTGCCTACGGCCTGGACAATTACCAGTTAAGCTATCGCCTGCCCAAGGGTCCGCGCACCCTTTCCATCACCGTGCGCATGAAGCACAGCCACCCGGACGGGTGGAAGCCCGTCGAGATAGGCCTGTTCGCGGACCAGTATCTGCGGGGCGGCCCGAGGCTGCCTCGTCTCAGCGGGCATCGCGTGACGGGCGACAGAGTCGAGGTCCGCTCGATTGGCGCGCCGGTCCGCGAGGCGGCCTTGTGCTACACCCACGATACCGGCCCGTGGAAAGACCGCTTTTGGCAAACTTCTACCGCGGAAGTTCACGGCCGCCGCATCCGTGCCACTCTGCCCTCGCGGCGCCCCATCGTTTTCTTCCTCAACGCCACGGGCGCGCAAGGAGCCACCGTCAGCACGGAACACGAGCAGCGTTAGACGATCAGCATGCAGTCTCCGTAAGAATAAAAGCGGTACCCTGCGCCCACCGCGTGCCGGTAGGCTTCCAGCACCAGTTCGCGCCCGGCGAACGCCGCCACCAGCATCAGCAGGCTGCTGCGCGGCAGGTGAAAATTCGTCAGCATGGCGCCTGTGGCTCGAAACTCAAAGCCCGGCCGGATGAACAAGTCCGTCTCCCCAGCCATGGCGCAAAGCCCTCCTGTGAGCATGGCGCTCTCGATGGCGCGGACGCTCGTCGTGCCCACCGCGACGATCCGCCGCGCCGCCCGCATCTGTGCTGCGGCTTGCTGGCTGATGCGGAAGAATTCCGGGTGCAGGCGGCCTGTTTCGAGCATTTCCGGGTGCAGGGGTTGAAACGTGCCTAGCCCCACGTGCAGCGTCACGTAAGCCAGCTCGGCGCCCGCCTTCCGGCACTGGCCGAGCACTTCTTCGGTAAAGTGCAGGCCGGCAGTGGGCGCCGCCGAACTTCCGGGTTCGCGCGCAAAGACCGTCTGGTAGCGCACCCGGTCGGCGGGTTCGTCGGGACGGTGCAGGTATGGGGGCAAAGGCACATGGCCGATTTCGTCGAGTTTGGCGAAGATGTCTCCCTCATAATCGAAGCGGAGGGTGCGCTCCCCGTAAGCGCCGCGGCCCACGATTTCGGCTTCGAATCCCTCGGCGAAAATCACCCGCTCACCGGTGCGCATCTTGCGGCCCGGGCGCACCAGCGCTTCCCAAACGTTGTCTCTGTTAATGGGCCGCAACAGCAACACCTCCACACGCCCGCTCAGGTTCTGACGGCGCTTGGGGTTGTTCTTGCCCACCGGAAGCGCGTGCACGCCGGCGCGGCGCCCGAATAGCCGTGAGGGGAAGACCTTCGAGTCGTTCAACACCAGGCAGTCGCCCGGCGCCAGGTACTCGGGAAGATCGCGAAACATGCGGTCTTGCCAACTCCGGCTGCGGCGGTCGACAACCAGCATGCGCGATCCCGCGCGGTCATCGAGCGGCCGCACCGCGATTCGATCCTCCGGCAGGTGATAATCAAAAGAAGGGATAATGTCCAAGTTCCAGGGCTTCCTGTTCCAGAATATCAGCGGGGAACGCAAGCTTGCGCATTCTAGGGATTGAATCCTCATGCGACGAAACGGCCGCGGCGGTGGTCGAAGATGGCGCGCGCGTGCTGGCCTCCGTAGTCGCCTCGCAGCTTGACACGCACGGCCGTTACGGGGGCGTGGTGCCGGAGTTGGCTTCCCGCGAACACTTGCGAGCCATCGTCCCGGTCGTGCGCGAGGCCATGGAGCGCGCCGGCTGCGGCTGGGACGATCTGGCGGCCGTGGCCGTCACCGCCGGGCCGGGTTTGGCGGGCTCGCTGCTGGTGGGGCTGACCTACGCCAAGGCGCTGGCGTTCGCCAGGAAACTGCCGCTGGTCGCCGTCAACCATATCGAAGGCCACATCTATGCTGTCCTCCTGGAAGCCGCCGCGCGCGGTGAGCCGGTGCGGTTGCCGGCCGTTGCCTTGGTGGTGAGCGGCGGGCACACGCACCTGTTTGAAGTCAACGAGGAGTTTCACTACCGCTTGTTAGGCAGGACCCGCGACGACGCCGCAGGCGAAGCCTTCGACAAGGTCGCCAAGCTGCTCGGCCTCGGCTATCCCGGAGGCCCGGTGATTGACCAGCTTGCGCCTTACGGAAACCCGCAGGCTGTCGGCTTCACCCTGGCCCGCATGAAAGGCAATCCGCTCGATTTCAGCTTCAGCGGCCTGAAGACCGCCGTCCTGCGCTGGGTTAAGGCGCGGGATATGAGCCAGGAAATCGAAGCTCGGCGGCGGCTGCTTCGTTCCACGCCCCGTCCCACAGCCGCGCAGTGGCTTGAGGTTACCCCGAAGGCGACCCTCGACCTGGTGGCCAGCTTCCAGCGCACGGTGATTGAGGAGTTGATGCGGCGGGCTGCGGCTGTGGTTGAATCCACCGGGGCGCAAGCCCTGATCGTCTCCGGCGGGGTAAGCTGCAACGCCGGACTGCGCGCTGCGGCAGAATCCGCGCAACTTCCGTGTCCCGTGTTCTTTCCCGCGCCGGGTCTGGCCACTGACAATGCGGCCATGATTGCGGCAGCGGCGTTCCCCAAACTCGCGCGCGGCGAAACGGCGGATTTCACGCTGCGCGCCCAGGCGAACTTGACCTTGGCGGACTGAAAAATGCGCATCCTTCTTTCTCTCTTGATTCTCGCAGCGGCTCTTCCGGGCGCCCAAGGCTGGCGCGCCGGCGTGGCTAAGGTGGATATCACGCCGGGCGAGCCTATCTGGCTCTCCGGCTTCGCCAACCGCACGCGGCCGAGCGAAGGCGTCTTGCAGCGGATCTGGGTCAAGGCCTTGGCGCTGGAGGACGAAAACGGCTCGCTCGCCGTGGTGGTCACCAGTGACCTACAAGGCTTTAGCCGCGCCATGAGCGAGCGAATCGCTCTGACGGCCGGAACGCGCTACAAGCTACCCCGTGAGCGCCTCCTGCTAAATGCTTCGCACAACCACAGCGCTCCGGTCACCCACGACGTACTCGCGCTCTATTACGACCTGCCTCCCGCCCAACAGACCGTCGTCAGCCGCTATACGGAGCAATTGCCGGCCAAAGTGCTCGAAGCCATCAGCGCGGCCATCTCGGACTTGCGCCCGGCTTCGCTCTCGTTCGGGCAGGGGCTAGCTGGTTTTGCGGTCAACCGCCGCCGGTCGCGGCCCGGCTGGCGCCATCTGCCGGGAGCCGTGGACCAGGACGTACCGGTGCTCGCCGTACGCGAGCCCGCCGGCGGCGCACTCCGCGCCGTCGTTTTCGGCTACGCTTGCCACACCACCACGCTGGCCGGCTACCAGATCAGCGGCGATTGGGCGGGTTTCGCGCAAGCCGCTATAGAAAACAGACATCCGGGGGCCGTCGCATTGTTCTTGAACGGCTGCGGCGCCGACTCGAACCCGCTGCCGCGCTACCACGGCACAGACCCGGCGCTTTCGTCTTACTCTGTCGAACTGGCCGAATCCTACGGGCGCATTTTGGGCGCCGCCGTGGATCTCGCGCTCCACGGCCAGATGCGGGCGGTTACCGGTCCGGTTCACTGCGCTTATGCTGTGGCCGCTTTGCCCTTGCAGCGGGGGCCGGAGGCCGATACTCTCGCCGCCGCGGCGCAAAGCCGCGACGCGCTGCGCAGCCGTAACGCCCGGTACCTGCTGGGCCAGCTCGAACGCAACGGCAAGCTGCCGTCCGAGTGGCCTTACCCCATCCAGGTTTGGCGCTTCGGCAGATCCCTGAATCTGGTGGCCTTGGCCGGAGAACCGGTGGTGGACTACTCGCTTCGGTTCAAGCGCCAGTACGGATGGGAGCACACCTGGGTTTCCGGCTACAACACAGATCTGACCGCCTACATTCCTTCGCTGCGGGTGCTGAAAGAAGGAGGCTACGAAGGAACCGAGGGGGTATGGGAATACGGCATCCCAGCGCCATTCGGCTGGGCGGTTGAGGAAGTGATCGCCGATGTGGTTGCGGACCTGTTCCGGCGGTGTTCTCCCTGAAAAACCGTCTTCCCCTATGTAGAATGGAGATATGGCCTCTCTACCG
>CAYSBM010000136.1:5166-7657 GCA_964429095.1 uncultured Solibacteraceae bacterium
GCGGAAACCCCACGGTAGCGGTAAATCAGGCGGTGGCGCTGGCCGCGCGCGGCCACAAGGTGGGTCTGCTGGATGCCGACGTCTACGGCCCCAACGTGCCCCTGATGATGGGAATCCGGGAGACTCCGCAGGCCGTCAATGAGCGTATCCAGCCCATCGTGCAGTATGGCATCCGGCTGATGTCGATGGGGTTCCTGGCGCCGGTGGATAAGCCCTTGATCTGGCGGGGGCCTATGCTGCACAGCGTCATGCAACAGTTTCTGCGCGGCGTGGACTGGGGCGAACTGGACTACTTGATCATCGACCTGCCCCCGGGCACTGGCGATGTGCAGCTCAGCCTGATTCAGAGCGTTCCCATTACCGGCGCCATTGTCGTCACCACTCCTTCGGACGTCTCGCTGGAGGACGGGCGCAAAGCCGTGCAAATGTTCCGTCAGGTTCGCGTGCCGGTTTTGGGGTTGATCGAGAACATGAGCTACCTCATCTGCCCCCACTGCCGCGAGCGTATCGATGTGTTTTCCAGCGGTGGAGGCCGCCGCACGGCAGCCGATATGGGTGAGCACTTCCTGGGGGAACTGACGTTGGACCCGGCGGTCCGCGCCGGCGGCGACTCTGGCAATCCAATCGCCCTCCGCAATAGTGGCGACCCCAGCGCGGCCGCCTACCACGCCCTGGCGAGAGAGACTGTGCGCCGGGTTTTCGAGGTCACCAGCACCCGGGGACCGCAGATCGAAATCACCGATTAAGGCCCTCGTAAAATTTTTGTAAAGGGTGTAACCATTCTGGGGGCTGAAACGCTTATATAGTCAAATCCCCGTTACGACAGCGGGCGCACTCACCTAATCACCCAAAGCCGCGCCCGCTTTTCTTTTTGTTAGACTGATTCCAACCCCAGATGTGGAACCCCTCCTACCTGGCTCTGCACGCCTGTGGCGAACTCAGCCGCCGGGCAGATGCGCTCGAGCGGCGGCTAGCTAGCTGCGATATCTGTCCCTGGAACTGCCATGTGAACCGGCTCGCCGGACAACGGAAAGTGTGCGCTGCCGCCCACTTGCCTGTCGTCGCCTCGTGGGCGCCGCATTTCGGCGAAGAGCCGGTGCTAAGCGGATCGCACTTGGCCAAGGGCGAGGCCCGGGGAACCGGCAACATCTTTTTCGGCCACTGCAACTTGCGCTGCGTCTATTGCCAGAACCATGAGATCAGCCAGGAGCTGAGGGGGACCTCGGCAGGCATGGAGATCTCCGCTGCGCGCCTGGCGTCGGTCATGCTGGAGCTTCAGGTGCGCGGCTGCCATAACCTGGGCTTGGTTTCTCCCACCCATTTCGTACCTCAGATCCTCCGGGCGGTCGATCTGGCCGCCGGAAACGGGTTCCGGCTCCCGCTGGTCTATAACACCAATAGCTATGACAACTCCGACGTAATCCGCATGCTGAACGGCGTTGTGGATATCTACCTGCCGGATCTGAAATATTCCAGCGACGAAGCAGCCCGCCAGTACTCCAAAGTCAGCGGTTATGTGGCTTCGTCGCGCGCCGCCGTGACGGAAATGTTCCGGCAGATGGGTGACGAACTGATCCTGGACGAGCGGGGGTTGCTCTTGAGAGGGCTGGTGATCCGGCTGCTGGTGCTGCCGAATGACTTGGCGGGATTGCGCGAAACACTGGAATGGATCCGCTCGGAGCTCTCTGCCCGGGTGACTTTGAGCGTCATGTCGCAATATTATCCGGCGCACAAGGTCAATGAATACTCCTACCCGTTGCTGGCCCGGCGCTTGCGGCCAAGGGAGTACGAACGGGTCTTGGAGTATTTGCAAGAACTGGGATTTGAAAACGGCTGGATCCAGCCGTTTCAGGAAGACGCCCCCAGCTACTACCGTCCGGATTTTCGCAACCCGGGAATGCCCTTCCGCGACGCGGCCGATTTCATGGCTTAGGCCCTCCGGGCGCCTGCCAGCGTCCTGCGATCTGGATGCCGTTCATGTATGTGCTGCCCGGATCTGAGGCTTAGGCCCTCCGGGCGCCTGCCAGCGTCCTGCGATGGCCGTATGGCAGGCAGGACAACGCCCGTCGCCGGTGATCAAGTTCTCCAGGATGCGGTAGCCCCAGCGCCGTACCAGGCGTTTGGAGCAATTAGGGCAGAACGTGTTCTCATACTCGCCCACCGCTCCAGGCGCGTTGCCTGCGTAGACATACCGCAGGCCGGCGTCGCGGCCGATTTCCACCGCGCGCTTCAGCGTGGCGATGGGGGTTTGTTCGGCCTCTGTCATTCGGTAGTCCGGGTGAAACGCTGTGACGTGCCAGGGGATATCAGAAGAAATGCCGTGGAGGAACCGCGCAATCTGGGCCAGTTCGGCATCGGAATCGTTGAATCCCGGCACCACCAGTGTGACCACTTCGAGCCAGAAGCCCATTTGATAAATGAGTTGAATGCTGTCCAACACCGGCTTGAGCCGCCCCCCGAGGCGGCGGTAGTGTGCGTCGGAAAAACTCTT
>CAYSBM010000136.1:7667-7931 GCA_964429095.1 uncultured Solibacteraceae bacterium
AGAAGAGGCTTGAGGTATTCCAGCACCCGCTTGGTGGCATTGCCATTACTCACGAAACCTGTGCCCAGTCCCGCCGCGCGAGCGGCGCGGAATATGGCCACCGCCCACTCCACCGTAATCAGCGGCTCATTGTAAGTGCTCACGAGGAATCTGGCGCCGCAGGACAGCGCTTGGCGCACCAAGCCATCTGGCGTGGCGCGGACCGCGTTTGCGACGGCTTCCGGATCTCGCAGAGCTTGCGAGCAGATACTCTTATGGCAGTAA
>CAYSBM010000137.1:0-3130 GCA_964429095.1 uncultured Solibacteraceae bacterium
AATGAAAGCCTTTCCCTCGAATCCCGCCTGCGGATAAATGCCATTCAGCTCAGCCACCCGCGTGGCGGTCATGCTTAGCTGTTTGGTGTTCACCACCTTGTTCAAGCCCGCGTCGTAGAAGGCCGCCAGCGTTACCGGACCAGCAATCGGGATGCGGTATTCCAGGTTGGCCACGCCCTGCGTATCGCCGCCGGCGCTGATCAGTTGGTAGACAGGAATCCGCTGCGGCACCGGGACCCAGGTCGCCTTGCCATCCACGATGGTCTTCTGCTGCCGCGCCGAGCCGTCGGCGTTCAAGACATTGACGTAGCCCTCGCTGGCGATGAAGGCGATGGGACTCACCGTCCAGATGTCAAATCCGCGTATGTCATTCTCACCGCCCATGTAGAAACGGTTATAGGGCGGGGCCATCTTGCCTCCGTATCCGGTCAGGTAGCGGCCCAGGAAGCGGAAACCCAGAACGTGCCCTTTCTTGAAAGCCGGGCGGAAGGTCTTAAATTCGAAAGTCGGTTCGATCGTGTTCACGTTGCCGCCCAAGACGCTGCCGGCAAATGACAGCGAGAAGAAGATGCTCTTGCCGCGCGAGGGCGTAATGGGATGGTCGATCGTGTTGTAAGTGTAAGAGGGAATGATACGGCTGGTGCGGATGCCGGTGAGCGAATTCGGACCGCCCAAGTTTTGAAAACTAGTGTATTCGAAGTACTGCTTGGCCGCCGTCGACAAGGTGCGGATGTTGGAGATGTCAAAGCCGTAGGTCAAACCCACCCGGGCGAAACTGCGGCGCAGCGGGTAGCTGGCAAAGACCGTGAAGCCGTGACCGTTCTGCACATAGTTGAGCAAATTATCCTTGCCGAGGGATTCATAAAGCGGAATCAAGTTGCGCCCGGATAACAGCGAAACTTCACGGCCGTAATCGAAGTTGTAGCGCTGCATGTAGACGGTAGCGCCAAGCTGAATGGGTTTGTCCAAGAAGTAAGGCTCGGTGAAGCCCAGCGTCACGTTGCGGATCCGGTCGCCAAGCTGCGTATCCAGGCTGAGCGTTTCGCCCAGCCCGAGGAAATTATTCGTAGCGTAATTGAAGCCAATGAAACTGCCCGCGATGCCGCTCACCCCACCCTGCAAGCCGATGGTATTCTTGCCGCGCTCTTTGACCTTTAACGTGATATCGACCGTATTGGTGCGGGTGTCGCGCTTGATTTCGGCGGCTTCGTTCTCCTTCAGCACCTCGAAGTAGCCCAACTGGTTCAGGCGCAGGATGCTCAGCTCCCACAGCCGCGTATTGAACATCTGGCCTTCATCAATTAACAGTTCGCGGCGGATCACCTTGTCACGGGTAGTCGTGTTGCCGCTGAAATCGATGCGGCGCACAAAAAACTGCTTCCCTTCGTCTACCGTGAGCGTCAGATCGATCTTGTCGGAGTTGGGCAGCGGCTCTGGAGAGGGTTCGGGTACAAAGTCGATGTAGCCAAACTCGCCGTACAACTTTCGCATGTTTTCCAGGCCCTTCCTCAGCTTGGCGGTCGAGAAGACATCGCCAGGTTTCATCTGGAAAAGCGGCTGCATCAGGCTTTCCGGCGTCTTGAACAGTTTCACGCCCACGAAGTTGATCTTGTTGAGCCGGTACTGGCGCCCTTCTTCAACCGCAACCTCGATGTCAGCGCGCTTGCCCGGCTTGTTCATGTACAACAGGGGGAAGCGGAACTTGCCGCCGCCCACATCTCGCACTTCCACCTTGTGATCGAGCGAACGGGCCATGAAGTAGCCGCGCTCCTGGTAGAAGATGCGGATGCGTTCCTTATCTTCTTCCAGTTTGTTGGTGTCGTAAGCTTTGGAAAAGATATTTTCCAGCAAGATGGAGTACGGAATTCCAATGGGCCGTAAGTTCTTCATGGCGCGGCGGACGGCGCGCCCGCTAAAAACCTTGTTCCCGGTAAAGGAAATATTTCCCACCTTGACTTTAGGCCCTTCGGTGACCTTGAAGACCAGTTCAACTGAAGAGGGTGGGATCTGGCGCAACTCCGGAATGACCACCGCGTACTGGCGTCCGCGCTCGGCCAGAAACTCCTGCAACACCGTGCGTGCACGCTGCACTTTGGCATCCTCGTATTGCGACTCGACGGTGAGGCCGACCTTGCGCTCTTTGAAACGGTCCAGGATTTCGGAAACCGTCACCGACTTGATGCCTTCATACTTAATGGTGCGCACCACCCGGCGCTCGGTCACCACAAACCGCACGATAACGCCACTGGTTCCAGGTTCGGTTTCCAGGCGCAGATCGTCGAACCGCCCGGTGTTCCACAAAGCCATGAAATCCCGCCGCAGCGCTTCTTCATCGTACTTGTCGCCCTTCTTGGTGAAGATGAGCGCGCGCAAGGTGTCCTGCAACACGCGGCGGTTGCCTCGAAACTCGATCGCTTCAACAACGTTCTGCGTCTCCGCTGAAGGCTCTGGCGTCTTGGCGGCTTCCGGTGTAGCCTCAGCCGGCTTGGCGGGCGGAGCCGGCTTGGGCGCCTCCATCTGGGGCACCGACTCGAAAGGGCTCTGCTTTTTCTGCTGCGGCGGCGGAGACGGCGGGGGCTGTGAGGGCGCAGTCTGAGCCAAGGCCGAAATTCCTGGAAGACACCAGAGGCACACAGAAACAGCACTGAGGCCGACCGGCCCGCGGAATATCATCAAGCCGAAGTTCCTTTCACCACTGCGCCTTCAGTGGACGTCGCTCACGCTGCGGTGGTTTCAGGAGATCGACGGCGGCGCCAAAACGAACTCTCATTCTAACCGAAATGCCCAAGGGCCAACAACGCCAGCCCGGAAAAGGGTTCAGACCGTCCCAGTTTTCTTACCCGCGGAAGGTTCTTGGCAGACTTGAAGCGCCCGCAGCCTGAAGAATTGGCGTCCCCAGGGGGATTCGAACCCCCGTTACCGCCGTGAAAGGGCGATGTCCTAGGCCGGGCTAGACGATGGGGACAACCGCTTGCTTGTGCAGATACCTCTTCCACTACTCTAAATCGCGGCCCGCGGCATCGTCAACTTGCCTCGAGTATTCGTTACACTGTGGCGGGAGGTTCCTCATTATGCACGCCTTCAGTGGTCTAATATTTGGCGTCTGGAAATGGTTGCGGTGCACCGGTCC
>CAYSBM010000137.1:3140-7927 GCA_964429095.1 uncultured Solibacteraceae bacterium
TTCACGGCGAGTGTCGTCCTGCTCGCCTCGCTCGGCGTCGCACAAGCGGCCCTGCCTGAGCAGCCCGGCGGACCTCTGCCTCCGTGGCGGCCGGGACTGCTCGATATCCATCACATTTCCACCGGCAGAGGCAATGCTACCCTGATGATACTGCCGGACGGCACCTCGCTGCTGATCGACGCCGGGGCGGCCGCGGGAGAAAACAACGTGCGCGCGCTTGCAGTGCGGCCGGACGCCTCCCGCACGCCGGGCGAATGGATTGCCCGCTATATCCGCAGAACGCTCCCCGCCGGTTCTGCGCCCGCGCTTGACTAGGTTCTCATCACCCCTTTTCACGGCGACCACATGGGCGCCCTCTCCCCCGGCAGCAAGCCGGCCTCCAACGGGCGCTACAAGCTGACCGGCATCACCGAACTCGCCGAATTCGTCCGCATTCATAAACTGCTGGACCGCGGCTGGCCAGACTATAACTACCCCGCTCCGCTCACCGGCGAAATGATGGATCAGTACCGCGCTTTCCTCAATTGGCAGCACGAGCAACACGGCATGTGCGTGGAGCGGTTCCAACCCGGCCGCGCGGACCAAATCGTTCTGCTCCGTCAGCCGGTGAAATATCCGGATTTCCAGGTCCGCAACCTCGCGGCCAATGGGGAAGTCTGGACCGGAGTAGCCACCTCGACCCGGCATCACTTTCCACCGGCCGGCAGCTTGCGCGATGCCGACCTGCCCAGCGAAAACATGTGCAGCGCCGCCATCCGCGTCAGTTATGGGAAGTTCGACTACTTCACCGGCGGCGATTTGACCTCCTTCAAGGATGATTTCGACCCCCAGTGGCGGGAAATTGACCGGCCGGTGGCGCTGGCCGCCGGGCCCGTGGATGTTTACGTGCTCAACCACCACGGCTATTACGATTCCAACAGCGCTGCATCCCTTAGCCTGCTGCGGCCTCGCGTCCTGGTTCTTCCCATCTTCAGCGCCGCACAACCCGACCGCCGCGTCCTCCGCCGCATCTTGTGGCCGAACGTGTACCCAGGCCCCAGAGATCTGTTCGCCACGGCGTTTTCCGGCGCTGCCCGGACAGTGTACGCCGACTGGATTGACAAGCTCAAGTCCCTGGAGGGGCATATCGTGGTCCGGGTGTCCACGGGCGGAGACCGCTACCGGGTGTTTGTTGTGGATAACAAGACTGAAAACGGCGCCATCCTTTCCGCGCACGGGCCGTACGAATCGCGCTGATCCGCGCGGCGGATTACCGCCCCGGAACTACGTACAACCAGCGCCCGGAACTCTCTGCGCCGATTTCGAGTTCCAGAAAATCCCCGTCGATCCGCGCCGGAACACGCTTGCCGCGGCTGGCCGGCGCCGGCCCCTCGGCATACACCGCCGCTCCCGGCCCCAGCCCGCGGGCCGGAATTCGCAGCCGCCCCCCGCCGCGCGCCAGAATCTGCAAGACCGCCCCGCCCGCGATGCGGCGTTCGCGGGCCACCGGCGCCCAGGCCACCACCTCAAACGCGCGGTCGGCGAACACCGTCGTTCTGCCGTCCACTGTAATCTGCCGGGCCTGATGTCCGGCGAAAGCTTCCAAAGCGCCCGAAGAGTCCAGGCGGAAAGCCACCGCGTGTTCGCCGTCATAAGTGACCACGTGTCCGTTAATTTTGAAATCCTTCAGATGGATCTGCTCGCTGGGCGGAGGGTTCCGTTTCAGATACTCGAGATCCTGAGCCCGGGCCCGCGCGAAACCGCCCTGCCAGCCTTCTTCGTATTCGCGCAGATGCGGGGCAATTGCCACGGCGCCGTTCGGGAAACGGGCTGCCATATACGGGCCGGTGCGCGACACATGGTCCGGATTGTCGTTCACTCCCGCAAAGCGGCCGGTGCCGGGGTATGCGCCCAAGGTCTCCAACACCTCGAACCAATTGCGGGTGTCGTAGCCCAAGCTGCGGGACTGATCATCCCGGGGACGATAACCGAGGAAAACCGCGCGGCCGCGCCGCGTGCCTACCACCCAGTCCTTAACGCGGCCCACAATTTCGGTCCCCACGCGCGGCCTCACGGGGTAGATGCGGTCCACCAGAAAATCTGTCAGGATGGTCTGCGGCGTCACGTTCTTCAGGCTGCCTTCGAAGCGCACCACCTTGCCCGGCGCCACCAGGCCGTCATCGGCTTCCGGTTTGTAATCCACGCCGAAAATCTCCTGCCAGGCTTCGAGCGCAGGCTCGCCTTCCGCGGTGAGGACCGGCGGCGGGCCGGACCACACCAGGCGCCCGCCTTGGGAGGCGAATTCGCGCATCATTTCGAGCAAACGGCGCGAAGGAAACGGTTCAAACAAAGCGGCCAGGGTCGTAAAACGCCGTCCCGCCATCTGAATGGAAGCGCCGGATACTTTGCCGCGCTCCAGCAGTTTCGCCGCCGTGACATAGTTGGCATAACCGTATTGCGTCATCCAACTGCCGAAGCGTTCCTCGGCCGCCACCAGATCCAGCGGATACAGCATCAGCACTTCCGTGTCGCGGTGCTGCATGTCCTCAACGATGTTGAAGTGCGGCTCGCCCGAAGCGCCATAGACGTCCACCAGCGCCATGCGCCGCCGGCTGACTTCCTCTGGCACGCCCCAATGCGCGGCATAGGAATAAGGCACGGCGTTTAGAATCCCAGTCGAGCAGGCCAAAGCGAGCGCAAAGTAGCTACGGTCCAGATATCCGCCCTCGGCGTGGTCGTTGCCGTTGCCGGTGAGGAAGTCGCCCCACTTGAAGTAGTCGTAGCAAGCCGAAGCCGCCTGGTGCACGGTGTCGGACCAGATGAAGTTGGAAGTGTACTCATAGTGGTTGCGCGCTACTGGCTGCCGCACGACGCGCCAATAGTCGATCGTGGGGCTTTCGGCCCAGGTGGCGTGCGCGCGCGCCTCCAGCGTGTGCCCCATCTTCATCTCGGCATAGCGCTTGGCTGCGGCGAACAGGTCCACCACCCCGTCCTGTAACAGCTTGTAATAGCGCGCGCGCAGCAGCGCGGTGCGCTGCACGTCCTCAGGCGACGGGCCCATAACATGCATGACGCCCTGGGTGGCTGTAAGGTCGCTGGCGAAATCTTCCTGCCCGTAGGCAAAGTACACCAGAAACTTCGCGAAGTCCTGATACTCGGCGCCGTAACGCCGCGCGTACTCTTGTGCCAAATGCGGGGTCACATAGCGCAGCGCGAACTGGCCGTGATCGTGGTGCTTGAAATATGCCCAATCCTGCTGGATGTGCATCTCGTCGGCGTACAGTCCGTTCAGTTTCACACCCGCCGCAGCGTAACGGTCCACCACATCTTTCAGAAACGGCAGGGCGCTGGGGCTGAAGTAGTCCATCTCCGGGGTTCGGTACTGCTGCACCACCAGCACCCGGTTCAGTCCTTGCTGTGCAACCGGCACGCGGCCATGTACACGGATGCGGACGGCGCGGAAGTCCCCCGCACGCGCCTCTATCCCGACATAGCGCTCCACTTCGACGCCATCTCTTAGCTCGACGATCGATTGCGGCTCCACCACCCGGTAGAGGGTTTCACCGAGTGGGGTCTCGCGAAAGGCGAACACGCGCACTCCGGCATCTTCCAGTTCAATGGGGCCCTTGTTGTTGGCCCACTTTGTGTGGCGCCAGAGCTGCACGCTGAAGGCGCCCGACACCGGGTCGCGCAGCCCCTCACGGTAGTGCATCCACAAGCCGGTCTCACCGGTTCGAGCCCGGTAACCCTTGCCGATTTCCAGTGGACTAAGAAGGCTCAATTCCAGCCCCAGCCCGTAGCCTGAGGCAAAGCGGCTGATTGCGGCGATCTTCTGAATGTAGTCGTCGGTATCCGGCATCAGACGGCGCGGCTTGCCGGCCTGCCCCGGCCGGTACTGGCTGAAGAAATGATCAAAAGCTAGAACCAATGTGCGCGCGCCGCGCGAACGTGCGCGTTCGCAAATCTGCCGCAAGCTCGCCATCTGCCGCCGATGCGTCAGCGTAAGGTCCAGCACGCGTTCCGGGTCGCCCAGCGCTTCCAATTCTTCATCGCTCACCAGGATGATATGTTCGCGCGGAATTTGAAACGCCCACTGCGCCGGAAAGGCCGCCAGTTCCCCCCGGTACACATTTTCTGGCGCGGAGGCTCGCAGCGCGGCCGCCAGCAGCAATGCGGATAGGATACGTTGTCCCACACAGCTATAGTATAGGAACTGTATGCTGCCGAGATTGCTTGTGGTGCTGGCGGCTGCGGCCATGGTTCCGGCGGCGGCTGCTGAATGCACGATCGCGCTGGTCGGTCTGCGCCATTCCCACACCTGGGGCCACCTGGCGAGTATCCTCAAAGGCGCGCATGCCAAACTCGTAGGCATCGCCGAAACCGATCCGGACTTGATTGCCGAGGCGGGCAAAGCCGGCGCCGGCAAAGTCGCTTTTTTCACCAACTACAAGGAGATGCTCGACAAGGTGAAGCCCACCATGGTCTGGGCCTTTGTAGAAAACAACCGGCACCAGGAAATTGTCGAAGCCTGCGGGCCACGGCGAATCCACGTGATCTTTGAGAAGCCACTGGCCGCCACTTACAAGCAGGCCGTGGCGATCGAGCGGCTGGCCGCCCGGTATGATATTCAGGTTTTGACCAACTTCAGTCCCGCCTGGAGCCCGTTTCATTACGCGGCCAAAGCAGTGGTGGACAGCGGCGCGCGGGGCGCGCCCTGGCGGCTGCGCGTAACCACCGGTCATGGAGGCGTGTTTCCGAAGTCCGGGCGTAGCAAGATCTTCCACGAGTGGCTCATCGACCCGGAAAAG
>CAYSBM010000138.1:0-7845 GCA_964429095.1 uncultured Solibacteraceae bacterium
CCATACTCTCAATGGGAGGAGGGAACCCTTATTATCGCGCACCCGCAGGGGACCGGGTCAAGGCGAACTCGGTTACATTTCCGTGACAAAGGGCGGCCGGCCGCCGCGCCCTTCCATCGAGCCGTCCTCCAGGTCCAGAAAACGTTTGTCCAGCAAGCGCTTTACATCCAGATTAGCCATTGCCGCCAACAGACACTGCCGGGCGGAAGGATTTAGCCGCTCGATCTGTCTCACCAGTTGCCGGACCGCGCGGCGCACCTCTCCGGTACGCTGTGAGCAGCCGCAAGGCGTCAGGGGTGCCCCCAGGCGCTCAGCGTACGCGCGGGTGATTTCTTCGCTCACCAAAAGAAGCGGACGGATCAAACGGAACTCGCCGTCGCGCGAGCGCGCCACAGGCGGCAGGGCGCTCAGCCGGCCGGTGAACAAAGCATTGCGCAGCAGCGATTCGCAGAAATCGTCGGCCGTGTGGCCGAAAGCGATCACATTGGCCCGCAGCCCTCGCGCCACCTCATACACCGCGCGGCGGCGGTAGCGGCTGCAAAGGTCGCAGCCGTGGTCCGGTTGCTCTGCGGCCAGCCGCAGCGAAGCTTGGTCGCGGTAACAGGTCCAGGCTACCCCTTTGGCTCTCAGGTAGGCCGACAGCGGTTCAAGAGGACGCTGGAACTTGCCTTGCTCGATGGTGAAGGCGCACACGGAGAATTCCACCGGCGCGCGTCGAGCCAGCAGCAAGAGCGCTTCGAGCAAAGCGAGCGAATCCTTGCCCCCGCTGAGCGCCACCGCCACCCGGTCACCGTCGCGGATCATGCGATAGCGATGGATGGCTTCGCCCGTCTTGCGCAAGAGAATCTTTTCGATATCCAAGCTTTATTATAGGTTTCTGAGGCCTCATGGCGTCCCTGCGAGCTTCCATATCGCCGGCGCGGTTGACCGCTTTCGACCTGCTGCTGAACGTCGAAGAAGGCGGATACGCTTCCGACCTGTTGCGGCAGGTGCGCTGCGACGCGCGCGACGCAGCTCTGGCTTCCGAGATCGTCTACGGTGTGCTGCGGCGCCGCGCACAACTGGACTGGCTGATCCGGCGTCTCAGCCGGCGTCCATGTGAAAGTCTGGACCGGAGCGTCCTGACCGCTTTGCGCATGGGGGTTTACCAGCTCCGGCACCTGGACCGCGTCCCTGCGCATGCCGCTGTCAACGAAAGCGTCGAGTTGGTGCGGCGCGCGGGTAAGGGCGCCGCCGCGGGACTGGTGAACGCCGTGCTCCGTAAAATCGACCGCGCGCCGGTGAACTGGCCGGACCGCGCCACGGCATTGTCGGTGCCGAAGTGGATGCTGGATCGCTGGCGCCGGCGCTACGGCCAGCAAACGGCGGAGGCAATTGCGGCGGCGTTTCTTCAGCCGCCGGAGATCTATGTGCGTGCACCGCAAGGCATGCTGGAAGGTTTGCAGCTGGAGCCAACCGCGGTCGCTGGCTGCTACCGCGTCATCCAGGGACGCCCCGCACCGCTCGACATGCAGGACATCGGTTCGCAATCCATTGTGCCGCTGCTCGAACTGGCGCCCGGTGTTACGTTTCTGGATGTCTGCGCTGCGCCCGGCAACAAGACGGCGCAGGCTCTCCAAAGTGGCGTGCGAGTTGTGGCCTGCGATATATCTTGGAAGCGGCTGGCGGGCCTCAAACGCTTGGGCTGCCCGCTGGCGCAGTTGGACGGTACGCAGCCCTTGCCTTTTTCTGTGCGCTTCGACCGCATTCTGGTGGACGCGCCGTGCAGCGGAACGGGCACTCTCGGCCGCAACCCGGAAATCAAGTGGCGCGTCCAACCCCAGGAGTTCGTCTCTCAACAGCGCCGGCAAGTCCGCTTGCTGGCTCAAGCTCTGCAACGACTGCGGGGGGGTGGCAGGCTGGTATATGCCACCTGTTCGCTGGAAAGAGAGGAAAACCAGGACGTTGTCGACGAAGTTCTGCATGTTTTCATAGGCCGCTACCGCCTACTGCGTACGGCCGAACGGCTGCCCGGACGTGAGGCGGGGGAAGGATTCTACGCCGCTGTGATAACATCGAATGAGCCTCCCAATGATTGAAATTGCGCCTTCCATCCTGTCGGCCGACTTCGCCCGTCTGGGTGAAGACGTCGCCAAAGTGGAGCGCGGCGGAGCCCGCCTGCTGCACGTCGACGTTATGGACGGCCACTTTGTACCGAACATTACCCTGGGCCCCCCGGTGGTGAAGTGCCTGCGCAAAGTCACTCGAATGAAGCTGGACGTGCATTTGATGATCAGCGATCCGGACCGTTACGCCGGCGCGTTCATCGACAGCGGCGCAGATCTGGTCAGCGTGCACCAGGAGACTTGCCCTCACCTGGACCGGACACTGAACATGATCCGAAGCGCGGGCGCTCTGGCGGGTGTGGTGTTGAACCCTTCGACGCCCGTGTCCACTCTCGAGGACGTGTTGGATATAGTGGACTTCGTGCTCATCATGAGCGTGAATCCGGGTTTTGGAGGGCAGAAATTCATTCCCCGCGCGCTCGACAAGGTGCGGGCGCTGGCTGACATGCGCCGCCGGCGTGGTTTGGGATTCAAGATTGAGATCGACGGCGGCGTGACGCTGGACAACATGGCCGCCATTATTCAGGCCGGCTGCGACTGGCTGGTGGCGGGCGCCACGGTGTTTGGTTGCCAGGATCCCGCCGCGCGCGTGGCCGAGATGCAGCGCATTGCAGCGGAGGTTTCCACCGTGCGCGTTTGACAAAGCGGCGGTGAGCGAGGTTATGAGCATGATGGTCAAGCGAGGCTGGACCGTGAGGGCGGTCGCGCTGTTGCTGCTGGTGGGTCTCGGGCTCGGGAGCGGATGCCGCCGGCGCAAGTACGAGAATCCCATCACCAAGGACACGTTACAGCCGGACAAGGTACTGTTTGACAAGGCTGTCAAAGATATTGAAAAAGGCCGCTACGAGATTGCGCGCCTGACGCTGAATACGCTGATCAATACCTACGACACCAGCGAGTATCTGGCCAAAGCCAAGCTGGCTATCGCCGACACCTGGTTTCGCGAGGGCGGCGCCCACGGGCTGGCGCAAGCAGAGGCCGAATACAAAGACTTTATTCTGTTCTACCCCACGCTAGAGGAGGCCGCCGAAGCGCAGGATAAAGTGTGCAACATCCACTTCCGGCAAATGGAGAAGGCGGACCGCGATCAGAACCACGCGCTGCGCGCCGAGGACGAGTGCCGGCAGTTGCTGATCCAGTTCCCCAACAGCAAGTTCGCTCCCGGAGCGCAGCAGAGATTGCGCGAAATTCAGGAAGCCATCGCCGACCATGAATTCCGTGTGGGAAGCTTCTACTACAACAAGGGCAGCTATGTTCCGGCCGCCAACCGTCTGGAAACCATGGTCAACCACTACCCGCTTTTCAGCAAAGCGGACGAGGCGCTTTGGCTGACCGCCGACTCATACTCCCGTCTGGGTCCGCGCTTCCAGGAGCGAAGCGTGCTTGCCCTGTCGCGTATTGTCAAAGACTATCCCCTGAGTCCTCGTGCCGAGGACGCCAAAGCCAGGCTAGCGGCATTGGAAAGACCCATCCCTGAGCCCGATCCGGTCGCCCTGGCGCGCATGAAGTACGAGGCCGAAAATCGTGAAAAGGCAGGGCTGATGAGCCATTTCTGGGGAATCTTTCGCAAGAGCCCGGACTTGCGCGCCGCCGCCAAGTCTGGTACACCGGCCATGACCAGTTTGAAGCCTACCGTGCCGGTGAGTGTGCCGACGCCCGCTGAAATGGAGGCCGCCACGGCCGGGGCTGCCAGCGACGAGGTGACGGTCTCTACCGTCACGGACTCTTCGGCTCTCGATTCCACTCCGGACGCGCCCCACAATCCCCCCCAGCCGAACCCCGCCGGGGGGGCGGCGGGGCCCGCCGCAGGGGCCGCTGGCTCCCAGCCCGCCGCCAACCAGAAGTCCGGGAAGAAGAAAAAGAGCAAACCGTAGCTCTATGAGCCGGATTCTCCTTGCCGACGACAGTCCGCACGCTCAAAGAATGGGGGAGCGGATTCTGCGCGAGGAAGGCTATGAAGTAGTAAGCGTCACCGACGGCGAGACCGCGCTGATGCGCTTAGCCGATGTCGCTCCCCACCTGATCCTCGCCGACGTCCATTTGCCGGGAAAGTCAGGCTACCAGATCTGCAAGGCGGTGAAATCCGATCCGCGCTTCCGTTTCACCCGCGTGGTGCTCACCGCTGGAACGCTTGAACCGCTCGACGAAGAAGAAGCACGGCGGGTTCAAGCCGACGGCATCCTGAAAAAGCCTTTTGAAGCCAGCGTGATGGTGGAGACCGTCAAGACGCTGATCGAGGCGGCGGAGTTCGCGCGTGGACTGTTCGGGGAAAAATCTGTCGAGCCTTCGGCACCTGCGCAAGCGATTGACGTCCCACAGCCGGTTTCAACGGCTGCCGGGCCGGAAGTTGACCCCGAGCGAGTCCGAGCCGCCGTGACTCTGGCACTGGAAGCCGCCTTGCCCACCATGATTGAGGAAATTACCGGCCGGGTGCTGGTGGCCTTGAAACAGTAGTAACGTTTGAGCGGCGCGAGACTTAATTCAACTTCCGGCGTGTTTAAGTTGCCGTTCCAGGCGCCGGGTGGCCCGCTCGCTGATGAGAGCGGCCACTTGGCTCAATAGCTCTGGCAAGTCTTCCGGCTCGATCAACACCGTGGGCGAAGGCTTTTCAACCGGGTTCTGGCTTTCCCGGTAGGCGGTTATGATAGCCGTAGCCGGCTTATAATCCATAATCCGCGCATGGGCCAGGACGCGCAGGCCCGCTTCAGGCGATTCCATTTGCAAGTCGCTCAGAACCAACTCATATTCGTGTTCGTCGAGCTTGCCTACCGCTTCGGCGGCGGAAGCGGCCGAATCGACCTCATAACCACCAGCTTCCAGAACGGTTTGCAGCGTCAAGCGGGAGGTAGGATCATCGTCCACCAGCAAAACACGAGCCACCGCCATGGCGCGGTTTCGCCCCATGCGGGCGGGCTTATGCATGGATTGCTGTTCCTTTCGGCTCCATCATAACCGTCACTTACTAGTGTAAGCCAAAAGGGGGCAAAACGGACCTAGAAACAGCGGGTTTTTGATTCTACAAATATAGAACTTATTATCTACACAATTAGTTTTACTGCTCGCGTTCCTCTTGTTCCGGCTGGCTGAACACCCGGTCGAAAATGCCGCCAACATTCCTTAATTGGCGCTCCAGCGAGAAACTCTCAGCCAGCTTCTCCGGCGAAAGAACCGCCCGGATTTCGGGATCGGCTTCGATAGCCGCCCGGAAGTCGCTTTCCTGTTGCCAGGCGCGCATGGCGTGCGCCTGCACCACCCTGTAAGCGTCCTCGCGGAGCATGCCAGCGGCGGCCAAGTCCAACAAGAGCTGGCCGCTGAACCCTAAGCCTTGAGTTTGGTTTAGGTTACGCAGCATTCGCGTGGGGTAGACTGGCATGTTTTCCAGCAGCCTGCCGGTCGTGGCCAGTAGGTAGTCGGTCAGAATGAGCGAATCCGGCAAGATGATCCGTTCGACTGAAGAATGCGAGATGTCGCGTTCGTGCCACAAGGCGATGTTCTCGAAGGCCGCCTGGGCGTTGGAGCGCACCAGGCGCGCCAAGCCGCAGATCTGCTCGCAGGTGATGGGGTTGCGTTTGTGCGGCATGGCGGAAGACCCCTTTTGGCCCTGGCTAAATGGCTCCTCAGCTTCGCGGACTTCGGTGCGCTGGAGGTGGCGGACCTCAAGGGCGATCTTCTCCAGTGCGGCTGCCAGCAGCGCGAGCGAGCAGACGTAGGCGGCATGCAGGTCGCGCGGGATCACCTGGCTGGACACCGGGGCTGCGCGGAGCCCCAGCCGGGCGCAGATTCTCTCCTCGAGTTCAGGCGAGAGGTGTGCGTTATTGCCTACCGCGCCCGAGAGTTTTCCTACACGGACATATTCAGCGGCGGCTGCGAACCGGCGGCGGTTGCGCCGGATTTCGTCGTACCACAGGGCCAGCTTTAAGCCGAAGGTAATGGGCTCGGCGTGAACCCCGTGAGTGCGGCCGACTTGGGGTGTATCGCGGAATTCGAACGCCCGCGACTTAAGCGCCTGTGCCAGGCGGCTGACGCCCTCCAGGATGAGAGCCGAAGACTGCTTCAGCAACAACGCCTGGGCGGTATCCACTACGTCGTTGGAGGTCAGACCGTAATGCAGCCAGCGCGATGCGTCCGCGCAACCGGCGGCGGCCATGCTCTCAGCCACCGCGGTGGTAAAGGCAATGACGTCGTGCTTGACGGTTTTCTCGATTTCCAATATCCGTTCCACATGGAAACCGGCATGGGCGCGCAGCAGCCGCGCGGCCTCCGCGGGCACCTCACCCGCCTCCGCCAGAACTTCGCTGGCGGCCAGCTCCACTTCCAGCCATTGGCGGAACTTGTTTTCCTCGCTCCAAATGCGGCCCATTTCCGGCCTTGTGTATCGCGCGATCATGATCTGCGGATTCGCTCCTTCACAAAAGAAAGACTTCGGTTTGTTTCTTGGGCAGCGCCACTACAAGCTCGGCGGCGACGCCGCGGCCCTGGAGGGCCTGCGCCGCGGCCATGCGCGCCAATTCCGGGTGATTATTGTGTTCGCTAAGGTGTCCCAGAACCAAGACGCGTGTAGAGGGCGCCAGATCCTGGCGGATAAACTCGGAGGCCACGTCATTCGACAAGTGCCCCTTTCGCCCCATCACGCGCTGTTTTACCTGCCAGGGGTAGGGTCCGACCTTGAGCATCTCAAGGTCGTGGTTGGATTCCAGAATCAGAAAATCGGTTCCGGAAAGATGAAAACGGATGGAGTCCGGGATGTAGCCCAGGTCGGTGACCAGGCCGGCCTTCAAGCCCTGCGAAAGGAAGCAGAAGCCGATAGGGTCGATGGCGTCGTGCGGCGTGGTGTAAGTGTCGATTTCGATGTCGCCGATCACCACCCGGCCGCCTGCGCAAAACGTTTCAACGGCTGGCTGGTAGGGCGGCTGTTCCAGAGTGCTTAAGGTGGCCTCGGTGACATATACGGGAACCGGGCGGCGTTTATCGCGGCGCCGGGCCACGGTCCAGAGGCTGGAGACGTGATCGGCGTGTTCGTGGCTGAGCAGAATTCCGTCCAGATCGTCGATGTCTTCTCCGATAGCCGCCAGGCGGGCGGCGGTCTCGCGGCGGCTAAGTCCGGCGTCCACCAGCAGGCGGGTACGTCCGGTTCCGATGAACGTGGAGTTGCCGGCGCTTGACGAAGCCAGGACGCAGATCTTTAGAATAGTTCTCCCCTCCCGGAACTTCCCTTGTAACAGGAAAACGCAACTGCGAACAAGTATACGCCTACACTACTTCAGCCGCACCGGTTTGCCGCTCTTGATGGAGCGCAGCGCAGCGTCTAGGACCTCGTTCACCTGCACCGTGTAGCTCAGTGACACTAGGCCTTCAACCGGCCGATGGTTCTTCAGGCAGTCCACCATGTAAGCGATGGGGTCTGAGCGCTCCGGCGCGAGAGGTTTCATCTTCAGCGGGGCGGCAGGCTGGCTTCCGACGCGCATTTCGGGCTTGCCTTCGGCCTGCCGGATATATCCCTTGTAGCCCACAATCTCGAATGCGTTCACGCCTGGCGGCAGATCCCAGCTCTGTTCCAGAATGGCGGCCGCGTTCGGGTATGTAAGCACCATGGTGGCGCTGTCTTCCACTCGGGGGAAGTCCTGGGGCCGCAAATGCAGGGCGTAGGCGTATACGCTCCGGGGGCGGCCCAGATAATAGAGCGCGTAGAGCGCGTTATAGCAACCGAAATCCATCAGCGCTCCGGCGCCGTTCTTTTCCG
>CAYSBM010000139.1:0-6318 GCA_964429095.1 uncultured Solibacteraceae bacterium
GCTGCCGAGCGTCGCGGAACTCGCAGGCCTCCGTGGTACAACCTGGGGTGTCCGCTTTGGGGTAGAAGTACAACACGACAGTCTTGCCGCGGAGTTTTGAAAGCTGAAAGGGTTCGCCGGCATCGGTCTGAAGCTGGATTTCCGGAGCCGGGCTGCCTTCCTGAAGAGGAACGGTCTTAACAGTTGCCATACATATTAGATTGCCTCGCCCCGGCCCGTGGCGCGGGAATTGTACACTGTGGGGTATGAATGTGCTTAGAGCGGCCTTGTTCTGCATTGGCGTGGCGGCGATCTCCGCCGCCCCGGCGGGCAAATCGAAGGCGGCCAAGTCCAAAGCTGGGGATCCGGCGCGGGGTAAAGTGGTGTTCCAGCAGTGCGAGCCTTGCCACAGCCCTGCGAGCGGCGAGAAGAAGATCGGACCGGGATTGAAGGGCTTGTTTCACCGGCCCAAGCTGTCGAACGGCAAGCCGGTGAGCGAAGAGAACGTAATGTCGCTGATCAACTCCGGCGGCGGTGGCATGCCGCCTTACAAGGATATTCTCTCCGATAAGGAGCGCGCCGACCTGTTGGCGTATCTGAAAACCTTGTGATCCGGCTCGTACTCAGATAGGACGGGGATTCGCGAAGCTGGGCGCCGGGTGAATTATGTTGCGGGAAGCTGACTATTACAGACGTATGGCAATCGGGGTGTGGCGCTACGCACATGCGCCCCGGATCGCCAACCCCTGGAGCGCCATTCGCGCGAATCTGGAGCGTCGCGAAATAAACTTCCTGGAGTTGGTGCGGCGCGCTGTCTTCGACAATCCTGCCAACCCCTACCATACGATGTTTCGGTTGGCCGGGTGCGGCTACCGGGACTTGGAGGCGGAAGTGCGCCGCCTGGGGTTGGAAGGCGCGCTGGAGTCGATCGCCCGCGCCGGAGTGTACCTGACCCACGATGAGTTTAAAGGGAAGGTCCCGATCGTGAGGTCGGGGGTGGAAATTTCGTGGCGCGCCGGAATTTTTGACAATCCGCTCATTGAGCCGATGCTTGAATCCATGAGCAGCGGCAGCCGCGGGCCCCGGACGCGCACCCGTTCCGGCATTCAAACGCGGATATACCGGGAGGCGCAGGACCGGCTGATCCGAGAGGAATTCGGCTTGGTGGGATGGCCCGAGGTGCTGCTGGCTCCGCTGCTGCCGTCGCAGTGGGGTTTGATGGACTGTCTCCGTGCAGGGCGCGAAGGCCGCTCCGTGGAACGGTGGTTCACCTATGGCGGAAAACTGCGCGAGGCGGGGCACTATCGCGTTGCCACCCGGGCTTTGGTGGCCTTAGCACGCCTGGCAGGTGTGCCGGCGCCGGGGCCCGAGTATCTGCCGCCCAATGATTTCACGCCCGTGGCTGAATACCTAGCCCGCCGGCGGGCCGAAGGGAAGCCGTGCGTGATGCGCGGCGCGGTAAGTGCGGTGGTCCGGACTGTGCTTTGCGCCCAGCAACGGGGATTGGACATCCGCGGCACATTCTTTCGTGCCGGCGGAGAAGCGCTGACCGACGCCAAACGCGAGAGGATCGAAAGCACGGGCGCCCAGGTGACTCCCAGCTACTTCATCAGCGAAGTGGGCGCTGTGGGAGTAGGTTGCAGCCGGATGCGGCGCGGCAATGCCGTGCATCACTTCGCGGATTCGACGGCCGTAATCCCGCGTGCCGTACGGGCCCGCCTTGCGGATCGAGAGGTGGAGGCCCTGTTGTTTACAACCCTATTGCCTTTCGCCCCGCATGTGCTGATCAACACCGATATGGGTGATTGCGGCATTGTGGAAGCTGTGAATTGCGATTGCCTGTTCGGACGGCTGGGATTTACCACTTGTCTGCGCGGCATCTGGAGCTACGCCAAGCTCACCGGGCAGGGTATGACGCTGGTGGGCACGGACCTGCTCGAACTGCTGGAGACCGTGCTGCCGGCGCGCTTCGGCGGGAACCCCGGCGATTATCAGCTTGTTGAGCAGGAAGGGCGCTGGCAGACCGAGCTGCTGCTGCGCGTCAGCCCGCGTGCTGGGGTGCGTTGCGCCGATGAAGTGCGCGAATTTACGCTCAAACGGATCCGTAAGTATTATGGCGGCGCGCTGGCAAGCCGCGTCTGGCGCCACACGGGCGGCTTGCGTGTGGAGATTGCCGAGCCCCTGGCCGGAGCTACGGGAAAGGTCCTGCCGCTGCACGTTTTGGGAGGAGGAGCGAGTGCGACGTAGAGAGCTGGTGAGATCGCTGGCCGGAAGCTGGCTGGCCGCGACGGGCTGCAAGCGGCGGCGCGCGAAGGACGAGCGCAAATTGAAGGTGGCGGTGGCGCCCCAACTCACCATGGCTCCTTTGCACCTGGCGTTGGAGATGGGCTACTTTGCCGATGCCGGGGTGGATGTTTCGGTAGTGGAGATCACTAATTCGGTGCAGGTTATGCTACTGCTGGCCGCTGGAGAGGTGGATGCCTCTCTGACCAGCCTTTCTGTGGCATTTCTAAACGCGGTAGCACGCGGTTCCAACGTGCGCATCGTAGCCGGGCGCGCGCTGTTGTCAGCCGGGTGTGAATCTGGCGACCGCATTTATGTGCGCCGCGCCGATCACCCCGGCGGACTCCAGGACCTCCGGCTGTTGCGGGGAAAGAGAATCGCCATTTCACGCCGGGGCACAACCACAGAGTTTTTCCTAGATGCCATGCTGGCAAGCGCGGGATTGACCCAGCGCGATGTTCAGGTTTCTACGCTCGCCCGTTCCGAAGCCGTCGCGGCGCTGCTGAGCGGCCGCATCGACGTGCTGATGGACCATCAGTTTCATCGGGACATGGAAGAAGTCAGCCGCCAGGTGGCGCGCGGCCCGCGCGTGGCGGATTTTTTACCCAATTTTCAGTACACCCATGTTTTCTTCGGTTCCCGGCTGTTGGCCGGCGACTTCCAAAAGGGTATCGGCCTGCTGGGAGGCTATCTGCGGGGCGTCCGGGAGTTTATGGCGGGGCAGACTCCCAGATTCATGGATGATTTTGCGCGCGCCAACGGATTGGATCCGGCGCGCACTCGCGCCGGATGCCGCGACTTTCTCGCTCCGGATGGGGGTATCCAAACGGCGGATTTGGAGCGCTTCCTCTCGGGGGCGAATGAAAAGGGGTATCTTACCGCCGCCTTGCATGCGGCGGACTTAATTGACTGGCGTTTTCTTACTCCCGCCCAACGGTTGGCCGCCGGCCAGGAGCCTACGTCATGAGAGGCGTGTTTCAGATTGCCGCGTTGTGGGGAACTGTCTTGCTTTTGGCCGGCTGCGTTGGGGCCCAGTCCACCGGCAGCATCGAAGGCACGGTCGAAGATCCCTCCCGCGGGGTAGTCGAAGGCGCTTACGTGCGCGTCACCGAGGTTGAAACGGGAGCTGTCCGGCGCCTCAGGTCGGACCACCGCGGTCAATACCGCGCCGCAGGTCTGCCGCCCGGCGGCTACGAGGTGGAGGTTTCCAAGGAAGGGTTTCAGCCCTTCTTGCGCCGCGGTCTGGAATTGACCGCCGGCCGGACTTTGAGAGTGGATTTTACTTTGCGGCTTGGCGGCGCGCGAGACGCCGTGGTGGTGACCGCCGAACCCGCGCTGGTGAGCGCAGCTGCGGGCGACTGGGGAAGCAGCATAGAGAAACGTAAGCTGGATGAATTGCCTCTGAACGGGCGTGACCTGTTCGACCTGGCGGTGCAACAGCCGGGCGTCACCTTGCCGCGCACCAGCAGCCGTTCGCCGGTTACCGGCCTAGGATTGCGAATTTCGGTTAACGGGGCGCGGCCCAACCAGAACAGTTTCCGTTTGGATGGCATTTATGTGAACGACGCCACCGGGACCGCGCCCGCCAGCGGCACGGGAACTCTGCCGGGGATCGAGGCGATCCAGGAATTGCATTTAGTCACCAGCCCGTTCAGCGCTGAATACGGCCGCGCCGGCGGCGGGGTGTTTACCGCCGTTAGCAAATCGGGCGCCAACGATTTTCACGGCAGCCTTTATGAATACCTGCGCAACAGCGCTCTGGACGCCAAGAACTTCTACGATGCCGCCGATGAACCTATTCCACCGCGCCGAAGGAACCAATTCGGTGGCTTGTTGAGCGGACCGCTATTGCGCAACCGCCGCTTTTTTGTGGTGAGTTACGAAGGGATGCGCGACCGGTCCGGGCGCACCGTGCGCCCGGCTACACCCACCGCCGCTGCGCGGCAAGCCAGCTTGCCTGGCCGGCCCGTGACGGTGGCGCCGGCGGTGCAGCCTGATGTGGCGCTGTACCCGCTACCGAGCGGAAAAGATTTCGGCGACGGTACGGGTGAGGCGGTTTCTAATCTCAAGTCGCAAGCCTGCGAGAACTATGTAACGGGCAAACTCGACGAGATCGTCTCCCAGCGATGGCGTTTGTCCGGCAGGTATACGTTGGATGCGGCCCGCTCCAGCTATCCGGACCAATATCAGATCTGGCAGTTTGCCGCCCATAGCCGGCATCAATTCCTCCACACTGAGACACAGTACCTGGCTTCGCCGGCGGCCATCCACAGCTTCCGGGCGGGTTTCAGCCGGGTGCGCAACTTCGAACATGCTGCCGTGGATGACCGCGTCCCGGCGTCGCTGGCCTTCATTGCAGGCCGTCCCATCGGCAGCATCGAGGTGACCGGCCTGGGCGATTTCGGAGGCACCCCCGCCCGCACTAAGCCGCGCCATTACATCACCAACGATTTTCAGTTCAACTACCAGGGTTTCGCCATGCGCGGCAAGCACTCGTTCCAGGCGGGCGCGTCCTATGACCGGCTGCAATTCAACCAGCTTTCGGATTTGAACGCCGCCGGCTTTTACCGCTTCGATTCGCTGGCCAACTTTTTGCAGGCCAAGCCCAGAACGGCCGAACTGATGGCGCCCGGCTCGGACAGTACGAGGGGGTGGCGCCAGCACCTGATCCAGGGGTTCTTCCAGTACGAATGGCGTCCGGCGCGCGGGTTGAACGCTACCGCGGGCGTGCGTTACGAGACATACTCGACGCCCACCGAGGTGCATCAGCGGATCTCCACCCTGCCCGATGTGGCGCGCGATGCCTCGCTCCGCATCGGCGGCCCCTGGTTTGAGAATCCCTCCCATTACAATTTCGCGCCCCGGGCTGCGCTGGCCTGGGATCCGGCCGGTTCAGGCAAGACCGTCCTGCGGGCCGGCGCTGGAATCTTTTACGAAACCCTAGGGACGTTGGAGTTGATGACCACCGGCACGCGAACGTATCCTTTCTTCCAGCGGCTGGTGGTCAACAGCCCGGCCTTTCCCGACCTGTTGCAGGCTGCTGCCGCCGCTTCCGCCGACGCCAGCCTGGACATCATGGAGTACCGTCCCTCCCAGCCCTATGTGATTCAGTTTCGATTCGCCATCCAACGGCAATTGGGCCAGGACACGGTTGCCGAACTGACATATGCGGGTTCGCGCGGCATCCATCTGATCGGCTATCTGGGCGAAGCCAACCCGCGGCGGCCTGAACTGCTCGCCGATGGGCGGCTGTATTTCCCCGCCGGAGCGCCCCGGTTAAATCCCGCGTTCGCCAACATCGCCATGCGCCGGGCGGCGTTCAATTCCTTTTACCAGGGTTTTCATGCCGGCCTGCGGAGGCGTTGGAAAGGCGGCCTTGCGGCTCAATTACGGTACTCGGCATCCAAGAGTATTGACGAGATTTCGGCTGTGGTGCAAAACGACTACCTAAACAAGGACCGCCTGCCGACCATGTTCAACTACCGCCAGAACCGGGGTTTATCGGATTTTGACCTGCGCCATGTCTGGACCGCCAATGCCAGCTATGCGCTGCCGGGAAGAATGCGCGGAGTGGTTGGCGCCCTGCTGGGGGAATGGGAACTTCACGGCATGGTGCTGGCGCAGACCGGCCACCCCTTCACGCCCATCGTCGGATTTGACCGGGCCCGGCTGACTGGTACGTCGTTGGAACTCGGCCAGCGGCCGGATTACGCGGGCTCGCCCGGGCAGAACTTGATTTTGGGCAGTCCGGCGAGATATTTCGACCCGCTGGCGTTCACCCTTCCGGCGGCGGGCTTTTACGGCACGCTAGGCCGCAACACGCTCACCGGACCGGGTTTGGCGGTGTTGGACGGGGCTCTGCACAAGACGTTGTGGGGCGCCGACAAACAGCAACTGCGGCTTCGGGTGGAAGGTTTTAATATTCTGAACCGGCCGAATTTCCAGGTGCCCTCGGCTTTGGCGCTCTTCAATGCAACGCTGGACCGGGTGGGCTCGGCGGGACGCATTACGGACACCAGCACCGGATCGCGGCTATTGCAACTGGCGCGGGGTTGG
>CAYSBM010000139.1:6328-7815 GCA_964429095.1 uncultured Solibacteraceae bacterium
ATTCCGCGGCGCCCAACCTGCCGGCGGCGAACAATCGTTCGTCCATGCGCGCCAAGCGGCGCTCCATGCGGGGCGCGAGCAGCCGGGTGTGCGCCACCCCGGCCAGATATTCGGGGATGGCCCAGAGGTCTTCTTCCGCAGTCATCCAGCCCATAGAGTCGAAGCGCGCGAGATTGACCGGGCGCGAGTAGGCGCGCAGCGTCTTTTCGCCTTTCAGATTGTAGTAGTGCTCGAAATACGACATGGCCAGTTCCCGCAGAGTGCGATAGACGGGCTCTCGAAACCGCAGGCCGGCGTAGTTGGACTTGGCGATGGCGCCCCAATGGCCGTCGATGCGAAACACAGCTAGTACGTGATCGTCGTCGCGCACCGCTTCCAGATCCACCAGCAGCGGCGGATGTCCGAGCACGCGCAGCGCGGCGGCGGCCAGCAGCGCCCCTTCCATGCAATGCGCGACTGCGTCGCGCAGCACGCGCCGGGGCGAGCGGCAGGTTGCTCCGCCTGGTTCCTTGTTGTAGCCGATGTCCTGGTCAAGGAAGCGTTGAATGCCAGCCGGTGATCCCAGGCCCCGCAAGCGCCGCAACTCGGCGGAGTCGAAGGTGTTCCAGAGCGCCCGCCGCACGGTTCAGAGTCCCCTTGCCGCCCGGCGGAGCGGCTGGTCCGGCGCAGCCGGCTTGCGGGCGCAGACCGCCGAGAAACAGGCCGTCAACTCCCGCGTGGGAAGCCGGTCCAGTTTTGCGAACAAGCCGAGCAGCGCAGCCACCGGGGCATCCGCCCGGCGCCCCAGGGTGCGGCGCAACGCCAGGAAAAGGAAAGTGGAAATCAGCCTGGGATTGTGGATCAGCATGCAGGTGTCAATCACCTCCAATCCGGCGTGTTCCAGCATACTCACCAGCCGCCGGCGCGAAACGGTAGCCCCCAACTGGAACGGCATCCAGCCCAAGCGGCTCAGCAGCCGCAAGATCCAATAAAGCGGGTTGTGCGGATTGTCCAATGTCAGGATCAACCGCCCGCCGGGCTTCAATACGCGGGCCATTTCTTCGATGGCTGCCCGCAATTGCTCGGCCGAGTCCAGATGATCCAGCGTGGAGGTGGAAACTATGAGGTCCAGGGAATCCGAGGCGATGGCAAGACGCCGGGCATCCGAGCAAAGTAGCCCCGCGCCGGTATTGGTCCACCGTTGCGACGCTTTATGGACGGTCGCCAGCGATACGTCGTATCCGAAGCTTTGTTCGGGCTCAGGAGTGATATCGAACAAAATGTGATCCTCGCCGTTGGCTTCCTCAAATAGGTCGGTCTTCAGCAAACGTGCCGCCCGCAAGCCGCCACCCCAACGCCGCACCAGTTCGAGATGAGTGTTCCGCTTCTGAAGCGCCACTTGGGGGTCGAGGTACCACGATGGACTTGCGGACTGGGCTTTGAACGGCAAATTTACATTCTAAGTTGAATGAGATCCTGTGCGCGACGATACCATAGGTGCATGACGG
>CAYSBM010000140.1:0-7812 GCA_964429095.1 uncultured Solibacteraceae bacterium
CCGGTGGCTACGGTGCAAACAATCAGGCGGCCAATTCTTTCGCCCTGTTTCTGGGGGTTCCCTCCGCGCGGCAAGTGCCGCTGGTGGTGGCCAACCTAGTAAGGGATGTCGAGGCGCGCGGGGACCATCTCACTACAGGCAATCTCTGCACCAAGTACTTGTTGGAAACCTTGACCGAAAACGGGCGCGTGGATGTGGCTTACCGCATCGCCACGCAGCAGACCTACCCAAGCTGGGGCTACATGCTCGCCAATGGCGCTACGACGCTTTGGGAGCGCTGGGAGCATATGACAGGCCGCCAGATGAATTCGCATAACCATCCCATGATGGGTTCGGTGAGTTCCTGGTTTTACAAGTATCTGGCCGGCATCCAAGCCGATCCGCGCGCCCCGGGCTTCAAACGCATAGTCATCCGTCCCTATCCGGTGGAGGGCTTGGACTGGGTGCGGGCCCGTTACACAACCATGTATGGCGAGATTCGCAGCGCCTGGCGCAAAGAGCGTGGCCGGCTCCTGATGCAGGTGACGATCCCGGTCAACACAAGAGCCACGGTATTCGTGCCGTCGGCCAGCAACGGCAGGTTCGTCCAGGAGGGAGTGCGTCGAATCGAAATAGGCTCGGGAGACTACGAATGCGCTGCGCCTTGAGCGCAACAGTGGCGCAAGCATCGTCCGGCTCTGCGGCGGCTTTGGCCAACGGGTGGCAGCGAGTGCGGCTCAAGAACTGAGCGCACAACCCTCCTCCCGTCGCCTGACGTGGCTCGCCAGCGCTTGAGCCAGCCAGTTGAAACCTGCGCGGCGCCGTAAGTGCAGAGTGCGCCCTTCGTCAGAACAAGAGCTTGAGAGCCATCTGCAACTGCCGCGGCGTGTTCGATTGGCCGCCGATCGTGCCGAAGCTCCCCGATCCGAATACGGTATTCGGTCCGTTGAACACCGGCGTGTTGGTGAAATTGAAGCTCTCAGCGCGGAACTCGAGCACAAACCGCTCCGTCAAGTTGAACTTCTTAAACATGGAGAAGTCCAGATTCCTGGTCCAATCCGTCCGGACGCTGGTCAGGGTGCGCCCCAGGTTACCAAAGGTATACGCAGCCGGTTGAGCGAACGCCGCTTTATTGAACCAGTTATCCAGGCCCTGGTTCGTTACCGAAGCGGCGTCAATCCCCGTGGCGTCCACGTGCTGGCCGCCGCCGAACGAGTTGCTCGTGTTTTGCGCCAGCGTGATCACCAGCGGCTGACCTGAGGCCATGGTGAGAATTCCATTGGCCTGCCAGCCGCCCAGCAGCGCGTTCGTCATGCCGCTCCAGTTTGTGCCCACACGCTTTCCTTTCCCGAAGGGCAACTCGTAGGTGAAACTGAGTACGAAATGTTGTGGCAAGTCATAGGTGCTCACGGCGTGTTCGCAGCGCAAGCAATACCAGTTGCGGATGGGGCCGTTCGCCAGCAGCGTGGCGTCGTTCCAGTAGCCGTCGGCTACGTCGGTCATGGTCTTCGACCAGGTGTGGGAGGCGATCAGGCTGGTGCCTCTGCCGAAGCGCTTCTCGAGCATGATTTGCAAGGATTGGTATTCGGAGTTGCCCCAGGCCGCGCCTTTGGGCACAACGTTGTTCCAGGCGGGTAACGGGCGGAGGAGTTGTCCACGCTGCACGTTCTTCTTGGATAACGTGCCGGATCCAATATACCCGTAGAAGGGATTAGGCACCGTGGTCAGCAGGTCACTTTTCGCGTTAATAAGTTCCGGACGGAGTTGATTCATATTGGGGATGTTCCGGCCCAGGTTAGTGCCCAGGTGCGTCCCCTTGTTGCCCGCATACGCCAACTGCACCATCATGTTCTGGGCCAAGCCCCGCTGGATGGTGAAGTTCCACTGCTGGTTGTAAGGACTCTTCAACGTTTGCGGCCAGCCGCCCGCCAGATTCTGCCCTATGGCCGACAGCAAGCCGGGGGCGGAGCCTTGCGGGTACACAAATCCGCTGGGAAACGGATTCCGCAATAGATCATTCACGGTCACGCCGCTGTCCAGCGTTGGCAGCATGGTCGTCGTGGCGAGGTAAGGAGGTCCCAGGAAAATGTTGCCCGTGGCGCCGCTGTAGGTCACACCGTAAAAAATGCCGTAGCCGCTTCGGATGACCGTCTTGGGGGTCAGTTGGTACGCGATGCCAAAACGCGGATTGAGCTTGTATTCAGTAGGCCGCACGGACCTCGATCCGAGACTCCCCCCAGCAAAAAGATACCCACCGTAAACGGAAAATCCGACCTGGTTTGAGAGCGGGTTCAGGACAAAAGGATCGATGGCGGTCAGCCGGTCGAACCGCTCCTTGGTAGCGGTTTCCGCTTCCAGCCTCAGCCCCGCGTTGATGGTCAACTTCGAAGTCACCTTGAAATCGTCTTGCAAGTACATGGCGAAATAACGGTTCGAGGTGGCCGGGGTCATGGTGTAAGTGGAGCTCCCACTATCGCCTGTGCCCAACAGGAAGGATGCAAAACCGTCTCCCGCGACCGCCGACGGTGTCAAAGGCGCCGGACCCTGAGTCATGGTGCGGCTGAACGCCTCCGTGAAGCCCGCCCCGTACTGGGCGAAGTTCAGCAGGTAGATGCGGAAGTCAGCTCCCGTCTTGAGGGTGTGGCGGCCAACCACCCGCGACAAGCTGCCCATGAGGCTGTAGTTGGTGTTGGCGCTGCTGTAATAAGAGCCGGAGACCGGGCCCAGTTGCGCGTAATCCTGAATGGTGAAGGTAGGGAAAGTATATGCGTTCCCTTGGCCGATGTAAGTCACAAGGCTCGCCGGCAGTCCTAAAGAGGCGAGGTCGAAACCGAACGAGTAACTGGGACGAAAAGCGGTGAACCGGTTGGCGCCGACTCGCACGTCGAGGACGGTGCTCGAGCCGATCGTTTGCGTGTAGTCAACCTGACCGTTGTGAGATGTCCAGGTCATGGAGCCAGTGACCGGCGTCGCCGGATTATTCCAGAAGTTGAGATCGCCCAGTTCCGAGGTGAAATAGTTGTACCGCACAAAGAATCGCCGGTTGGGATTAAAGTTGTGATCAACCTTGAAATCTACCCGGTCTGTGGGGAAAAGATCGTGAGCGGTGATGCCCAGATTACGCTGGTTTGTATATTGCAGTCCTTGCTGGTTGGGCAGGGGATAGTAGCTCATGGCTTTCACCGCCACCGGATCCATGAGATCCTTGGGGATCTTGTTGCCCGGGAAAGGATCGCGGATCTTCGTCGAGGGATTGGCCGGGTCAGCGTGTACGCTGAAAGGGTTGTAAATGACGCGCAACTGATTTGATGAGTTTAAGGTCTGGGAGAAGTCTCCCTGCCGTTGGATTTCCGTGGGAACGGAATACTGGTTGAAACTGCCTGTGTTCATCCGTTTCCCCTCATAGACCGCAAAGAAGAATGTCCGGTTCTTGATTACCGGCCCTCCCAGGTTGGCGCCGAACTGGCTCTGCTGGAGCGGGGGCAGTGGGTTCCCGTTCTTGTTGGCGAAAAAGTTGTTGGCGTCCAAGGCGTTGTTACGCAAGAACTCGAACAGGCCGCCATGGAAGCTGTTGGTCCCGGACTTTGTCACCATGGTGATGAGGCCGCCGCCGCTGCGGCCGAATTCCGCCGAGTAAGCGTTGGTCTGCACGCGGAATTCCTGAATGCTGTCGACCGAGGGCAGCGCGGAGGCGCCATACATGCCGGCAATGTCGCTCTGCGCCAGCGCCGAGATGCCGTCCACTTGAATATCCGTAGTCGATTCCAGTCCTCCATTAATCGAGTAACGGATCGCGCTTGTGAAGAAATCGCTCTGGGAGTTGGGTGTGGATGGCGTTACCCCCGGCACCAGCGTCATCAGCGTGAAGATGTTGCGGTTGTTCAGCGGTAGGTCGATTACCTTCTTGTTTTCCACTACTCCGCCCAACGTGGCGTTGGAGGCTTCCACCAGTTGAACTTCGCTGGTGACCACCACCTTTTCGCTGACGGCGCCTACCTCGAGCGTTACATTCAGAGTGGCTCGCTGGCGTGTGGAAAGCTGGAACGAGTCAATCACATACGTCCGGAAACCCGCTGCTTCGATTCTTATGCTATAGGTGGCCGGGGGAAGTTCAGACAACAGGTACAGTCCTGTCTGGTTGGTCAGCGTAGAAAGAGTCACATTGCGCGCCAAGTCTGTGACCTCTACTTTGGCGCCGCTGATTACGGCGCCCGTGGGGTCGCTGACAATCCCGGTTATGGAAGCGTTCGAGGTTTGGGCCATGGCGGACGACAGTGTCAGAAGTAGTCCGGCCATAACCGCAGCAGCCAGGGGAATGTTTCCGGCGGGCCAGCGTGAACTCGGCGCGCGCCTGCCGGTGGGCGATTGACTGATAGTGTTGCGGAATCTTGGGTACTGAAGTGCACCGGCGTTCCGCCGCAAGCTTCGAATCATGTTATTCCCTCTCCTATGGCGTCAAGTCTACAGCGGGGTAGGATGTCCAAATGCAATCGGATTTGGAGGGATTTGGAAGGATCGCCCAGCGAAACAGCCGGTAGCCTCGTGTCCGCCTGAAATGGCCCCACCTCGAGGACTTAACGGGAGATCGCGCTGGCGGGCAACCGGTGCGAGAGGATCGCGAAGCGGTCCCCCTGTCTCACTTGCAGAACCACTGCCGGATCAAGCCGAAGTGCCCGGCGCCGGTCTGGGAGGCAGGCGGCGCCCAGCAACGCCCCTGGCCGTCTGGCGGGCCTGTGTTTCTCAGGGCGAAATCGCCTCACGCCCCTGCTGTGCGGGACAGCCTTCAAGCGGGCCTGTTGGCGGCTTGCCCGGAAGTCTCAAAATCACTGCGCTGGAAAGCCGTCAGCTAGGTTTTCAGATTCGCTGCGCAAAACAGGGCCATCCGCGGTGATTCATTGCGGTTGTGCGTCGTGAATCCGCTTATACTTCCGCCGAGGAGAATGCATGCTGACCTTGCAACAGCAGGAAATGATTCAAGCTAGCCTGGACGGCTTCCTGATCGAGATCCCGTCGTGGGGATTCCCCAATACCGGCACGCGATTCGGCAAGTTTATGCAGGACGCCGCCGCCATGACCACAGCGGAGAAACTGAGCGACGCCGGGCAGGTCCACGCCTTCACCGGGTGTTGTCCAACGGTGGCCATGCATGTGGCGTGGGATTTTCCCAAGGGAGTGGCCAGCGCGCCGGAGGTGATGAGCCTGGCGCAGAGAAATGGAGTGCGCATCGGCGCCATTAATCCGACCCTGTTCGAAGAGCAGTGTTATAAGCACGGCTCGTTGGGCAACCCGGACCCGGCGGTGCGGCGCAAGGCGGTCGGCCATATTCTCGAATCCATCGAAATCGCCCGGCGCACCCGCAGCCGCTATGTTTCGCTTTGGTTTGCCGACGGATCCAACTACCCCGGCACGGCGAACATCCGGGACAGGAAGCGCTGGTTCACCGAGGCTTTGCAAGAGTGCGAAGCGGCGCTGGAAGCTGGCCAAGTGCTGCTTCTGGAGTACAAGCCGTTTGAGCCGGCTTTCTATCATACCGACATCGCCGATTGGGGCATGTCCTTCCTGCTAGCAAGGAAAGCCGGCCCACGGGCGAGAGTGCTGGTGGACACCGGTCATCATTACCAAGCCCAGAACATTGAGCAGATCGTCGCCTGGTTGCTGGACGAGAACATGCTGGGCGGTTTCCACCTTAACGACCGCCGCTACGCCGACGACGACCTCACGCTCGGCTCCATCGATCCTTATCAGGTGTTCCGCATCTTTCACGAGATTCTTTTCTACCGCTGGCAGACCGGCCAGGATCCGCAGGTCGCCTACATGATCGACCAAAGCCACAATCTGAAGCCCAAAATTGAAGAGATGATCCAGACGGTATGCAACGCTCAGGAGCTTTTTGCCAAGGCGTCGATTGTGGACCACGCGCGGCTAGCGGCGCATCAGCGCAACTGCGACCTGATTGATGCCGAGGAATGCCTGCGTGTGGCCTTTGCTAGCGATGTGCGGGAGGCGGTCCGCGAGTGGCGCCGGTCGAAGGGTTTGCCCACGGACCCTCTGACAGCGTTTCGTTCCAGCGGTTACCTGGAGACGGTGGCGGCCGAGCGCGCTGGAAGAACGGCTGCGGCGCAAGGCTATTGTTGAGAAGCGGCGCGTCCGGGCAGTGCGGGGAGGGGTGGACACGATCTCCACTGGAGGAATAATATGTTTCGGGTAGAGAAACAAACATGGCGGACGAAGGAACCGCATCTTCCTCTAACCGTTATTCGGTTGACGCCATCCTGCGTGCCTGCCGCGTGCTGCATGCCTTCCGCTTCGACGATGAGGTGCTCAGCCTGCGCGAGGTTGTCGACCGCACACGGATTCACAAAGCCACCGTTTTCCGTACGCTGTACAGCCTGGTGAGCGGCGGCTTGCTCGAACGCGTTGGAAAGGACCGTTATCGTTGCGCTTCCAAGCGGTCGGCGCCCAACCGGCTGCGAATCGGCTATGCCGCGATGACCGAAAACTCGGTCTTCTCGCGAGACGTGACCGACGGCTTGCGCCGCGCCGCCGAGGAGCGCGGCATTGAACTGGTGGAGTGCGATAACCGTTACAGCGCCAAGGTGGCTTTGCGTAACGCCGAATATCTGGTGCGCGAAAGGGTGGATGCCGCCATCGAGGTTCAGATTCACGAACACGTGGCGCCGGCGGTGGCGGCCCGTTTTCGAGACGCCGGCATCCCACTGATTGCGGTGGATATCCCACATCCTGGCGCGGTGTTTTTCGGCGGCAATAATTACCTAGCCGGACGCATTGGAGGGCGCGCCCTGGGCGCTTGGGCGCTAAAGCACCTCAACGGGGAAGTCGACTCCGTGATACTGTTGGGTTTGTCTACGGCCGGCGCCGTTCCTGCGGGCCGTATGACCGGCGTCGCGGTGGGGGTCAAAGAAATCTTGCCGCAGGTGGCGGATTCCGAGCTGGTGCGGTTGGACGGCAAGGGAGGTTACGTGGAGAGCCTGGAGGCGGTCCGTAAGTACTTGGCCAAGTCGCGCGCTCAGCGCATCCTGATCGGCGCCATGAACGATGCCAGCGCCATTGGCGCCGTCCGCGCCCACGAAGAAACCGGCCGGGAACGCGCCGCCGTTGTCGGCCAAAACGCCACGGCCGCCGGCCGGGCTGAGATCCGCCGCCCTGGAACGAAACTGATCGGTTCGGTGGCCTTCTTTCCGGAAACTTATGGCGCGCACCTGATCGACCTGGTCATCCATATGCTCCAAGGCAAGCCGGTGCCGCCCGCCGTGTTTGTGAAACATACCCTGATCACGGCGGAGAACGTCGACCATCATTATCCCAACGACGCCTTGCTGAGCGTCCCGGACGCGGACACGCTGTTGTGGAAGTTCTACCACTGAAGGTTTTCCCCTTGTCGGGCGGCCTCGGCCCCTGGCTGGAGTCATGGCTTGACGATCTGACTCCCGGTAGACCGGCAACGGGGATATAACTGCCGCGCCGAAAGAATCCCCCATCGACAAACGGCTATGGACGGCTACCTCGCGCAGCCCGTTATTCGGCATCCTGAACTGCTTGTTGGCGGCGAACACGCTGGGCTGAATTTCCGACTCCGCGTCACGCCCGGATTACGCGACGGTGCGCGCGCAGGCGCTCTCTTCCGGGTCTGTACAATACAAGTATGGAACTCAGTGGAAAGAAAGTAGCGATCCTGGCAGACAACATGTACCAGGAAATGGAAGTCTGGTACCCGCTCTACCGCTTGCGTGAAGCGGGCGTGAACGTTGTGGTGGCAGGGGCCAAGGCAGGCGAGACATACACGAGCAAGCTGGGTTACCCGGTCGTGGCGGA
>CAYSBM010000141.1:0-7767 GCA_964429095.1 uncultured Solibacteraceae bacterium
CAGCGAGCCGACAATCGCGCCGGGAGCCTGGAGCCTTCCCGCCCCGCGATCATTGTCGGCACCGTGGACATGATCGGCAGCCGGCTTTTGTTTTCCGGCTACGGCGACGGACGCTGGCACGCGCCGCAGCACGCCGGGCTGCTGGGGCAGGATTGCCTCGTGGTGAACGCCGAAGCCCACCTCACGCCGGCCTTCGCCCGGCTCCTGGATGAAGTCCAGGCGCGTATCGCCGGCCAAAACCGCCTCAAACCGTTCCGCGCCATGCGCGTTTCAGCCACCCAGAGCGGCGCAGACCGGTATCCCGCCAGCCTGGACGAGGATCTGAAGGCGTCGGCTGAATTCGCGCGGCGCTACAACGCGGACAAACAACTGCGGCTGCATGCGGCCGCCGACAAGAAGGCGCTTGAAGAGATGATGGCCGATCTGGCGGTTGACGGCGCCGCCGGACGCACGCTGGTCTACGTCGAGTCGCCGGAAACCGCCGTCCGGCTCCGCGACCGGATCGTCTCGAAGACCGGCTCCACGCGGCTTCGTTTGCTCACCGGAACGCAGCGCGGTTACGAGCGGGACCGCCTGGTAGCCGACGAAGTGTTCCAGGAGTTCGCCAACCCCAAGACGCCGGAAACGCCGTGCTGGCTGGTGGCGACCTCGGCGGGCGAGGTGGGCGTGAACATTTCCTCGGACCGGCTGGGCAGCGAACACGACACGGCCGACCACCTGCTCCAGAGATTCGGACGCTTAAACCGTTTTGGCGAAGCCCAGGGCGCGGCGCACCTGGTCTATCTCGAAGCCCGGGACATGGAGGAGGCCAAGCGTGCTTCGCTCGAGTATCTGCGTTCGCTGCCTTCGCCAGCCGCCGGAGTGTACGATATTTCCCCGCGCGCGTTGTTTGAAAATCCGGCGCCGGCCGGCGCGTTTTCGCCCGTGCCGGCCATGGCGCGGCTGGAGGACTGGCTGCTCGACGTTTGGAGCCAGACCAGCCTGGGCGCTTGCGAAGCGCGCCCGCCGGTGGCGCCGTGGCTGCACGGCAAGCCGGAACGCGAGCTGCCGGTGACCGAAATCGCCTGGCGGTGGGACGTGGAGTGGCTGGTCAAGCCCGGCGTGGCGCCGGAAGACGTCAACGAAGTTCTCGCCTGTCACCGGGTGCTGGCGCATGAAAAGCTGCGCGAACCCACCTGGCGTTTGCGCAAGAAGCTGGAACAGCTCGACCCCAGCACCCGCATTCTGTGCGTGGCGAGCGACGGCACGGTGCGCCGCGCGGCGCTGGGCGCGCTGCTGGACGAGATCGAATATGCGCTGCTGCTGTTGCCGGACGGCTGTGGAAGCGCCGTCGATGGAATGTTCACGGCCGCCGCCGGCGGGCCGGCCGGCTGCGACGTCGCCGATGAAGGCGTCGAGCCGCGCCGCGCGCGCAGCCTGACGAGGCTGGACGATCCCGGGCTGCGGCTCGCCTGGCAGGTGACCATCGAACCGGACCAGGATGCCGGAGAGGACTTCGAGCCGGTGACCGTGTATTATTATGCGGCGGCGCGGGAGCGCGAACCGGGCGCCGGCCGCGACGTGCACCTGGAAGATCATCTGCGCGACGCCGCCGCATGCGCGCGTTTGCTGGCCGAAAAACTGGGGCTTGGCTCGAGCCTGATTCCAAGCTTTGACCTTGCGGGGGCGTTGCACGACCTGGGCAAAGCCGATCCGGTTTGGCAATACGCGATGCGCGGCGATTTGGAGCGTCCGCTCGCCAAGACCGCGCGGCGCGGCCGCCCGGCGCTGCTTGACGGATTCCGCCACGAGCTGGCATCGCTTGAACGCGCCGGCCAGGCCGAGGACCTGGCGCTGCACCTGATCGCGGCGCACCACGGCTGGGCGCGGCCGCACTTCCGGCCTCAGGCCTTCAACCGCCGCGCCCTGAAAGCCAGCCAGGAAGCGGCGATGGAGGCCACGCGCCGCTTCGCGCGCCTCACCGCGCGCTACGGCCACTGGGGGCTGGCATATCTGGAAGCCCTGTTCAAGGCCGCCGATGCGCTGGCCTCGCGTCAAGCAGAGGAGCAACCCGCCGATGCCTGAATTACGAATCACGATCGACCCGGCCAACCCCGGCCAGTTTTACGCTTGCTGCGGGTTGATCGAACTCTTCGATCTTCACGGCGCCGAAACGCTGTCGCATTTCGAAGCCAGCCGCCGCGTTCCGCGCAGGGCCGAGTTCGTTCTGCGCAGCGGGCATCCACTCAACCTTGCTGCGCTGCTGGACGAACTGGCAAACGCGGAGTACACGGTTCTCGACCATCGCGACAAAGCCATCGCTCCGGTGAGCGTGCGGCTTGGCCCGGCGTGCTGCCAGTTGGATTGGTGGCTGGACAGCTTTCGCCAGGAGAAGAGCGGCCTGAAACTCTGGGCCGGACAACTGACGCCGGCCAAACTGTTCGCGGAGCTGCCCCGGGCGCTGGCGCGCGAAGGCGACCCCATGCAGCTTGCCGCCCTGACGAAAACCAAGATCGGCGTGGATCCGCGCGCGGCCTGGGAGGCGGTCAACGTCGGCTTCTCGCCGAATGAGCACGGGGGCGCGGCGGTGTATCCGGCGGTGGAACTGCTGGCGGCTTTCGGCCTCCAGGGATTCCGGCCGGCGCTGACGCGGCGCGGTGGCGTTGTTTATTCGCTTTGGCTGGACCCGCTCGCCCGCATGGTGTGCCGCGTAGCGGGACGGACCGGCTGCCGGTGCCTCCATTACCGGTTTGAAATTGAGAAGCGGGGCAGCTACCGCTTCTTTACATTTGCGGCACCAATAACAGAAGGGAGCATGGCATGACTGACAGGTTTGACATCTGGTTGAAGAATGACGATCCCGTGGCGCTGGGCATACGGGAATCCCTGGTTCCGGTGACGGGCAAAGACGGCGTAATCTTTCCGCCGACCTTCGCGCCCGACCCGGACAGCGCCGGCAACAAGGCCGGCTACATCATCGACAACGGCATTTGTCTGGTGGACACGGTTGGCTCGCAGGCAAACAGGATCGAGCCAATCTTCAAAAAGGAGCCCTACCGCAGGCTGGTTCCGCAGGTCACCGTCGCGGTGGGAGAGCGCACGGTGAACCTGCTCGACGCCGGCCACAGGGCCGCCGACGCGGTGGTGCGGTTCTCGGATCTGTGGGGCGAGTTGCAGGCGGCGTTTCTCGACATCCGGGAAAAGGGAGACTCGCTGCGGCTGGCGAAGATCGCGCCGACCAGCCTTGTGTTCGGCGCCTGGGACTCGCGCGACACGCAGGCCAAGATCCCCCGCCTCGTCGAGTCCACCGTGCGCGCTTATGGCGCCGAACCGCTGTGCCGGGCCGCGCAGTACACCTCGTCGATCGAAGAAGACACCCGCCGTCAGTTGGGCATCGACGCGGCTTCTCTGGGAGACAAGAAGTTTCCGGCTGAGTGGGGATTGGTTGCCCACCCCAGCGGACGCGTACATGGCGGCGTGGTGGCGCGCGAAGGCATACGCCGCGAGGCGGTGCTCAACCTGATTGCGCTGCGCGCGCTGGCGGCCGGCGATGCGGAGGCCACCCTGCGCCTGCAACGCTACATTCTCGGGCTGGCGTTGATTGCGTTGCTCGCGCCCGCTACGCTCTATTTGCGGCAGGGATGCCTGCTTGCGGCGGACCCGGAGATTCCGGCGGTGAAAGCCGCCGTGCGCCGCGACGGGGCCCAGGAGCAACTGGCCCTTTCCATGGAAGACGCGGCAGCCTACGCCGCCGGGGCCGCGGCGGAGTTTGGCGTCGGCGAGGACCGCCAGGCCAGTTTCGACGCGGACGCCGTGAAGAAAAAGGCCAAGCAAAAGAAGGCCGAGAAGTGAGCGGCTATGGCGCGCTATCTTTGCATTTCCGCTACGCTGTTGACAGGCCGCTATCACGGCCGGCAATGGCCTCCTTCGCCGGCGCGCCTGCTGAAGGCTCTGGTGAACGGCGTCATGACGGGCGGCTACCGGCGGCATTGGGCCGTAGCCGAACTGGCGTTGCGCTGGCTGGAGGGCCAGCCGCCGCCCACCATCGTGGCTGCGCCCGCGCACGCCGGTTCGGCGTACCGCCTGGCGGCGCCGAACAATGACCTGGACGTGGCGGCCAGAGAATGGGCCAAGGGCAAACCCTACGACGCCGCCAGGCTGAAGACCATGAAGACGGTGGCGCCGCGCATGCTGGCGGGCGCGGAACCGCACCTGCACTATCTTTGGCCGGTGGAGGGCGAGGCGCCGCTAGGCCATCTGCGCACGCTGGCGCGCTGTCTTCACACCTTGGGCTGGGGCGTGGACATGGCTTATGCCGATGCGCGGCTGGTGGATGAAGCTGCCGCGCGCCGGCTGGCGGGTGAACGCTACGTTCCCAGCCAGGAGGGCGATTCTATGGAGGTCCCCATCCCAGGATTTCTCGACGATGTGCTGGAAACCCACCGCCGGTTTTGCAGGCGCCAGCAGGGCAAAGGCGTGGACCCCGACACGCGCCCCAGCGTGTATGGCATCGAAGCGTACCGCCGCCTGTCGGATCCGGCGCGTCCCTGGGCCGCCTTCGCGCTGCGGACCCGCGATGGAAGCTCGGTGTTCGCCGTGGATTACCGCCGCTTGATGGTGGTGGCCGCCTGGATGCGCCACGCCTCGGCCGAGGCGCTGCGCCAGGAGGGTGCGCCACGGGAGTGGGTGGACAGCTATATATTGGGACACCATCCGCCCGGCGCGGGCGGCGCTCCCCGCTTGTCCATTCTGCCGCTGCCTTCAATCGGTCATCCGCATTCCGACGGCCGCGTGCGCCGGGTGGCGCTGGCGGCCCCGGCGGGCGGTACGGCCGAGCCGGTTCGTCTGCTGGAGCTGAAACTGCGTTCCAGTCTGATTCTCGACGAAAATCAACACCCGGCCTGCCGCCTGGGCCGCATCGAGAACCCGCAGATGGTGCTGCCGTTTTATTTCCGCCGGGCGCGGCTCTGGCAGTCGGTGACACCCGTCATCCTGCACGGCTTCAACACCCAGCGGGGCAAGCTCTCGCTGGCCAAGACCGAACGCCTGCTCATGCAGGCGTTCGAGGAAGCCGGCTTGCCGGCGGGCATGATCGTCTCGCTGGCCTTCCAAACCGCTCCGTACTGGCCGGGCGCCGGCGCGGCGCTGCAAATCCGTGTCCCGGCGCATTTGGCCGGGTGGCCCAGGCTCCATGTGGCGGTCGAGTTCCGGGAGCCAATACCGGGACCGGTGGCGGCCGGCATCGGACGCCACTACGGGTTGGGGCTTTTCGCGGCCCGGGAGTGAAGCATGCGCAACAGCTACGTCGTTACGTATGACATCGCCGACGACAAACGGCTGCGCCAGGTGTTCAAACTGATGCGCGGCTGGGGAGACCATTTGCAGGATTCGGTGTTCGAGTGCCAGCTATCGCCGTCCGATCTGGTCCGCCTGCGCGGCGAGTTGAACGAACTGATTCATCACAGCCAGGACCAGGTGCTCTTCATCGACCTGGGCCCGGCCGAAGGACGGGGCGACCGCGTAATCACGGCTCTCGGCAAGCCGTACGTTTGCCTGGATGCTCCCTGCATTGTGGTGTGAATATGGCGGCGGCGCACAGCATCCCCGAAGAGCCCGAACGCGAGGGCCGGCAGAGGTTGCCCGGTTACCTGCCCGCGCGCATGCTCAATGAATTCGTCTACTGTCCCCGGCTCTTTTACCTGGAGTGGGTGGACGGCCTGTTCCGCTCAAGCGCCGATACGCTGGAAGGCCAGCAACTGCACCGCCGCGTGGATGGCGGCCCGGGGGCGCTTCCGCCGCCGGACGCCTCGCAAGAGAAATTGCACGCGCGGTCGGTGACTCTTTCCAGCGCTTCGCACCGCCTCATCGCCAAAATGGATTTGGTGGAACTGGAGGGCTCGACGGCGACGCCGGTGGACTACAAGCACGGCGCGCCGCGGCAAACTCCCGCCGGGCTGGAAGCCTGGCCGCCCGATCGGACGCAGCTTGCCGCGCAAGGTCTGGTGCTGCGCGACAACGGCTTTACCTGCCGCGAGGGGCTGATCTATTACGCCCAGACGCGGCAGCGCGTGCGGGTGCCTTTGGACGAGGAGACCCTGGCGGCCGCCGCGCGCCTGGCGCGGGAGGCGCTGGAGCTGGCCGGCGCAGGCAGGCTTCCCCCACCGTTAGAGGATTCGCCCAAGTGCGTGCGCTGCTCGCTGGCGCCTGTTTGCCTGCCGGATGAAACCGCCACGCTGCTCGGCGAGGACGGACCCGTATGCACGCAGTTGAGCTTGTTTGGCGGCCCGGAGCCGGTTCCGCGCAGGCCGGTCCCGAGCGAGGTCCGGCGCCTGATGGCGCCGCGCGACGACCTAAAGCCGCTGTATTTGAACACGCAAGGGTTGCAGATCGGAAAGTCCGGTTCCTTGCTTCAGGTCAAAGAAAAAGGCAACACGGTTCAAACCGTGCGTTTGAACGAAATCTGCCAGGTGAACCTGATGGGCAACATCCAGCTCAGCACGCAGGCGATTCAAGGCCTGTGCGAAGCCGGCATTCCCGTGTGCTACTTTTCACAGGGAGGATGGTTTTACGGCATCACCACGGGCTTGTCGACCAAGAACGTGTTTCTTCGCCAGCGGCAGTTCGAGCTGGCGTCCAAAGAACCCTTCGCGCTGGATCTGGCGCGCCGCCTGATCGCTGGCAAGATCCGCAACCAGCGGACCATGCTGTTGCGCAACCACCTGGAGCCTCCGAGAATGGAACTGGAGAGGATGAAACAACTGGCGGTGGAAGCCGAGCGCGCCGGTAAGCTGGACGAGCTTCTGGGACTGGAAGGCTCCGCCGCGCGGATTTACTTCGGAGCCTTCGCCGGAATGTTGAAAGACGCCGGCGAGCCGGCGGCGCACTCCACGGCGTTCCACTTCGATTTCCAGTCCCGCAACCGGCGCCCCCCGCGAGACCCCGTCAACGCGCTGCTTTCGTTGGGCTACAGTCTGCTGGCTAAAGACCTCACCATCGCCTGTTATGCCGTGGGGTTCGATCCCATGATGGGCTATCTGCACCAGCCGCGTTTCGGGCGGCCCGCGTTGGCGCTGGATTTGATGGAGCCGTTCCGGCCGCTGATAGCCGATTCGGCGGTGCTCTCGGCGGTGAACACGAAAATGGTGCAGCCGGACCATTTCGTGAGAGCCGGCCAAAGCGTGGCGCTCACGGCTGAGGGCCGCAAGGCGTTTTACCGCGCTTATGAAATGCGCATGGATACACTGGTGACGCACCCGCTGTTCGGCTACCGCGTCAGTTACCGCCGTTTGTTGGAGGTGCAGGCGCGGCTGTTGGGCCGCGTCATGGAGGGCGAGTTCGGCAGCTACCCGGTTTTCGTGACCCGTTGAGGCCGGCGAGTGGCGAGGCGGCGCGTCCAAGGCGGGAGGCGCTCGCGGCGGGTTAAACCGAAGCTGCCAGTGGAGTTGTTCGTGAGCATGGAGATGGCCGGGCAAGCAGACCGAAGCCGCCGGACGGGGCGCTCGCAACGGGCGCCACAGGTCCTTGAAAACAGAATAGAATAAGGAGGCGCTATTTCCGCGCTCTTCAGAGCGCGGCCCCATTGAAGCTATTTTAATGTCTCTTTATTCCAGGAGGAGCTTTAGATTTCCGCGCTCTTCAGAGCGCGGCCCCATTGAAGCCAGTGTTTCTTTCATGATTACCTCCTACCACTCAACCATTTCCGCGCTCTTCAGAGCGCGGCCCCATTGAAGCGGTATGTTGCTGGGCCTTGCGCCTGAATCTGCCCTGATTTCCGCGCTCTTCAGAGCG
>CAYSBM010000142.1:0-7754 GCA_964429095.1 uncultured Solibacteraceae bacterium
GGATCCGTTTCCGATCTCCACAACATCAACGTCGAACCACAACCCCTCACAAAGAAGGAAGTCGAGAAAACGAGCGAGGACCTCAAAGTAAACCCGCCCATGAAGTTCGATGTCGCCCGCAAGGTTCGAGTCTTCAACGCTCGTATTGAATTCGTAGAGCTCGAACTGCGCGGTGTCATGATTTCACGAATGACGGTCCAGGTTCCACCGTATCTGCTGCAACTTGTGAGGAACCCGGAAGTCCGCAAGAGGTTCAAGGGCGCATATCAGTTAATCGAAGCAGACGAGAAGATCTCCACCGAGAAGATCAATGAACAGAAACAGCTGCTGGCTGAGAGGTATCTCATCCCGATCAAAGGGCATGGCACGGTCATCCTTCGAGAACACAAGGATGCGTTCCTCAAGGAATTCGAGGAGCTAAAAGCCGAACTTCAGAAGTACAAGGAGACTGTAGAAAAGGATCTGCAGGAAGCTCTCGACCGAAATTGTGAAATGCTTGTCCAGGAACTTTTACCTGGCGTTCTAGAGAAGCCACCCGCCCAATGGCAACGGGTACTCGGATTGTTTCCGGATGAGAAACGGATCGAACGCATGCTTCGTTCCGAGATCAAGCGCAAATTCGGTTCTGCGAAAAACCTCTGCCACGGGATGGAAGTATCTGTCCGCTTTAAGGGCGTCACCTATGAGTCCTTAACTGATCCGGAGTTCATCAGGCTGGTAACGGAAGCAATTCCATCGCTCGAAAACCTCCACGAGGAGTTCGAGGCTGCCCAGGCCCAGGAAATCCACGCATGAAGAAGAAGCTGATTGAAGTCGCGCTGCCACTAGAGGCGATCAACAAGGAGGCGGCGCGAGAGAAGTCGATCCGGCACGGGCACCCGTCCACCCTGCACCTGTGGTGGGCGCGCCGGCCCCTGGCTGCGTGCCGCGCGGTATTGTTCGCATCCCTGGTGGATGACCCGTCGAGCCATCCTGAGGAATTCCCGACCGAGGCAGACCAGGACCGCGAACGCCAGCGGCTGTTCCGATTGCTGGAAGAGCTGGTCAAATGGGAGAACTCCAATAACCGCTCCGTCCTGGATGCGGCGCACAAAGAAATCCTGAAATCCACCGGAGGCAACCCGCCGCCGATCTACGACCCGTTCTGTGGCGGCGGTTCGATTCCGCTCGAAGCGCAGCGCCTCGGTTTGGAGGCGCACGCGAGCGACTTGAATCCGGTGGCGGTCCTCATCACGAAGGCGCTCATCGAAATCCCGCCGAAGTTCGCCGGCCAGCCGCCGGTGAATCCCGCGGCCAAGAGGAAGATGAGCGCGCCGGGAATGTGGACCGGCGCGCGCGGCCTCGCAGATGATGTCCGCTACTACGGCCAGTGGATGCGCGATCGGGCTGGGGACCGCATCGGTCAGCTCTATCCGAACGTGTCGTGGCCGACGGCGCAGGGCGGCAGCGAGGCGACCGTCATCGCCTGGCTGTGGGCGCGGACGGTGAAGTGCCCCAATCCAGCGTGTGCAGCGCGCATGCCACTTGTGCGATCGTTCGCCCTGTCCAATAAACCCGATAAGAAGGCGTGGGCGAAGCCAATCGTGGACCACGCGAACAAGGCCGTTCGCTTTGAAGTAGTGCTTGGTGACGGTGTGCCTCGCGAAGGGACGGTTTCGCGAAAGGGTGCCCGGTGTCTCGTTTGCGGCACGGCCGTTCCTCTTGACCACGTACGCGCTGAAGGCCGCGCTGGCAGGATGCACGCCCAACTGATGGCGATCATAGCGGAGGGCAGTCGTGGCCGGGAATACGTAGCGCCAACGCAGGAGCACGAACGAGTCGCAGACATCGCTGAACCGCTTGACGTTCCCGATACAAACCTCCCTGAGCAAGCGCTTGGATTCCGTGTCCAACTCTATGGAATGACGCGGCATCAGGATCTATTCAGTCGCCGGCAGCTTCTGTCAGTCGCTACCCTCACGGACCTCGTTCTTGACGCGCGCCAGCAGGCGATCACGGATGGCGCGACCCGAGAGCGGGCGGACGCTATCGCCACATATCTGGGTTTTGCTGTCGATAAAGCGGCAGAGGGCAGTACCACGCTCTGCACGTGGAGTCCACTGCCAACCAAACTTCACGTCGTTAGCACATTCGGCCGTCAGGCATTACCAATGGTCTGGGATTATGCGGAGGCCAACCCATTCGCAGAGTCTTCCGGAAACGTTGCCAGAATGATAGAACTCGTCGCTTCAGTGATCGAGCGCAACGGTGCCATCGGCCATCAGCCCGGCAGTTGCAAGCAGCTTGATGCCCGTGACGCCGAATACGAGGATTGCGTCTTCTCAACTGATCCGCCCTACTACGACAACATCGGTTATGCCGACCTTTCAGACTTCTTCTACATATGGATGCGGCGGAGCCTCAAGAGCATATACCCAGATCTTTTCGCAACACTCCTGGTACCAAAGAAGCAAGAGCTAGTGGCGACGCCGTATCGATTCGAAGGCAGTAAGGAGCGCGCGCAGGAGTTCTTTGAGGAGGGTTTTGGAACGGCGTTCCGCCGCTTGCGAAAATCACAGGACGCGGCCTTCCCGCTCACGGTCTTCTACGCCTTCAAGCAATCGGAGTCCGAAGACGATGAAACAGACGCGGCCAGCCTGGTCGCGTCCACAGGCTGGGAAACCATGCTGGAAGGACTACTTCGCGCAGACTTCCAGACCACCGCTACGTGGCCGATGCGGACCGAGCGTAGCGGTGGTTTTCGGAACAAAGATCAGAACGCACTCGCATCCTCAATAGTTCTTTCGTGCCGCCCTCGCCCAGACTCGGCTCCTATTACCACGCGCAAAGACTTTTTGGCCTCGCTCAAACGCGAACTACCGAGCGCTCTGCGTAATCTCCAAAAAGGCAATATCGCACCCGTCGACCTAGCCCAGGCTGCAATCGGCCCTGGGATGGCGGTTTTCTCCCGCTACAAGCGGGTACTCGAAAGCGATGGTACGCCGATGCGTGTGCGCACTGCCTTGGCGTTGATCAACCAGGTTCTGGATGAGGTCCTTTCCGAACAGGAAAGCGACTTCGATCCTGATACTCGTTGGGCGCTGGCGTGGTTCGAGCAGAACCAGTTCTCCGAAGGTCTTTACGGGCAAGCAGAAGTACTGGCCACCGCGAAAGCGGTCGCCATTTCCGGCCTCGTAGAGGCCGGAATCGTCCACTCGCGCGCCGGCAAGGTGCGCTTGCTCAAACGCAATGAGCTGTCCGCAGACTGGGACCCGACCGCCGATGGGCGTTTGACGGTGTGGGAGGTGACGCAGCACCTGATCCACTGCCTCGAGACGAGCGGCGAAACGGAGACGGCAGCACTCAAAGCGAAGGTCGGCGGCCTGGCCGAAACCGCGCGCGAACTGGCCTATCGTCTTTACACGCTCTGCGAGCGCAAAGGCTGGGCCGATGAGGCCGGCTTCTACAACAGCCTTGTGGTCGCCTGGCCAGCCATTTCCCAGGTGCCGGAGCTGTTTCGGCAGCAATAGGAATTCACCATGGCGATTACGAATCACGAACGAGTCGGCAAAGCGCTGGAACAGTTGAATGCCGGGTTACAGCCCTTCGTCGAGCGTGAACTGAAGTCCACTTACAAAGATAAGTGGGTAGACGCTGCCAGGCCGAGCTTCCCAAACTGGCAGCAGACGGGCAAGCCGGCGTCCCTGAACTGGGACACCCAGGCGCTGCTGTCGGTCATGTGGGACCTTTGGAACGATTGCTTCAAAAAGATCCTCGGCCCTTCGGAGCGGAGCCTGGTCAGCGAGCTGCGCGATGTGCGCAACCGCTGGGCCCACCAGAAGGCGTTCTCGACCGATGACGCGTACCGCGCCATCGACAGCGTGTCGCGGCTGCTATCAGCCGTGAGCGCCGACGTGGAAACCATCGAACAGATGAAGGCCGAGATCCTGCGCGTGAAGTTCGAAGAGCAGGTCCGCAGCCAGAAGCGCAAGGAAGCCGATGCCGCCGTCAAGGGTCAGCCAGTGGCCGGTCTGAAGCCGTGGCGGGAGATTGTCACGCCGCATCCGGATGTCGCCTCCGGGCGATATCAGCAAGCCGAATTTGCGGCCGATCTCTGGCAAGTGTTTTTGAAGGAAGGCCCGGACGAGTACCGCGATCCGGTGGAATTCTTCCGGCGCACGTTCATTACCGAAGGCCTGCAAAAGCTGCTGTCGAACGCGCTGCTTCGCCTGGCCGGGCACGGCGGCGATCCCGTCGTCGAACTGCAAACGAATTTTGGCGGCGGCAAGACGCACTCGATGCTGGCGCTGTACCACCTGTTTTCCGGAGTTCCGGCCGGGCAGCTTCCGGGGCTGGAGGTAGTGACGCAGTTGGCCGGCGTGTCACAGCCGCCGCGCGTGAAACGCGCCGTCCTCGTCGGGCACCGCATTTCGCCCGCGGACCTTCATCAGACGCCCGATGGCACCGTAGTCCGGACGCTGTGGGGCGAGCTGGCATGGCAGCTTGGTGGCAAAGAAGGATATGAAATGATCCGGACGGCGGACGAGAAAGGGGTCAGCCCGGGCGATACTCTCCGGCAGCTTTTCAGGAAGTATGAGCCGTGTCTGATCCTGATCGACGAGTGGGTGGCCTACGCGCGCCAGCTCTACAACAAGAGCGACCTGCCGGCCGGCGATTTCGACGCCCACTTCACGTTCGCGCAAACGTTGAGCGAATCAGCAAAGCTCGCCGGCAAGACGCTGCTCGTGGTCAGCATCCCCGCTTCGCAAAACGAAATCGGCGGGGAAGGCGGCCAGGCGGCGTTGGAGCGGTTGAAGAACGTGATCGAGCGCGTGGAGACGTCGTGGCGGCCGGCGAGCGCGGAAGAGGGATTCGAAATCGTGCGGCGGCGGCTCTTCCAGCCAATCACCGATCCGGACCTCTTCGTCGCGCGGGACACGGTGGTTCGGGCTTTCAGCGACGAGTACCGGAAGAACCTTCAGGAGTTTCCGCAGGAAGCGAGTAAGGGCGATTATGAGCGCCGCATGAAAGCCGCCTACCCGATCCATCCGGAGTTGTTCGACCGGCTTTACAACGACTGGTCCGCCCTCGACAAGTTCCAGCGCACTCGCGGCGTGCTGCGCCTGATGGCGGCCGTGATTCACGCATTGTGGGAGCGGGAGGATCGCGGATTGCTGATTCTGCCCGCGAGCGTTCCAGTGGATGCGCCCGCCGTGCAGAGCGAGTTGACCCGGTACTTGCCGCCCACCTGGGCGCCGATCATCGAGAAAGATATCGATGGTCCGCATTCGTTACCGCTCCAGATTGATCGGGAGAACCCGATGCTGGGCCGGTACTCGGCGTGCCGGCGCGTGGCGCGAACGCTCTACATGGGATCGGCCCCAACACAGGACGCAGCGAAAAAAGGGCTTGAAGACCGGCAGATCAAGCTGGGCTGCGTCCAGCCGGGCGAAGTTTCGGGTACATTCGGCGATGCGCTGCGAAAGCTGGCAGATCAGGCGACGTATCTGTACGTTGACGGCAGCCGCTACTGGTATTCCACTCAACCCAGCGTGAACCGGCTCGCCGATGAGCGCGCCGAGCGGTATCACCCGGAAGACGTCGTGGAGCATATCCGGCAGCGGCTTCAGGGTGAGGCCCGGTCGCGGGGCGATTTCGCCAAGGTCCATCCGTGCCCGGCGAGTTTCAGCGAGGTAGTGGACGAACCGGAAGCGAAGCTGGTGATTCTTGGTCCGGATTATCCGCACAGCGCGAAATCTCCGGACAGCCCTGCCCGGCAGGCGGCCGCGCAGATACTCGACCGCGGCGGCGCAGGGCGCAATTGCGGAAACATGCTGGTGTTCCTGGCTGCCGATAAGACGCGTCTGGCTGATCTCGACAGAGCGGCTCGGCTGTACATGGCGTGGAAGTCGATCGAAGAGCAGAAGGAGCCGCTGGATCTGACGCCTTTCCAGGTGAACCAGGTGGAGCAGAGGCTCAAGTCGGCCGATCAGGCCGTGCGTTCGCGCATCCCGGAGACGTACTGCTGGCTGCTGACACCGGGCCAGAAGCGGCCCGAACCGGGGCAGCCATTTCCAGCCATCGAGTGGACGGAAGACCGGCTGAAGGGAGAAGGCGGGCTTGCGGAGCGGGCGTCGAAGAAACTGAAGGACTCCGAGCTGCTGATCACGAGTATGGCGGGAACCAGGTTGAGGTTGGAAATCGACCAGGTCCCGCTGTGGCGCGCGAACCACGTCGGTGTGAAGCAGTTGGTCGACGACTTCACGAAGTACCTGTACCTCCCGCGCGTGAAGAACGCGCAGGTAATCCTGGATGCGATCCAGGACGGCATCAGCCGCACCACCTGGAGCCTGGACACATTCGCTTACGCGGATTACTATGATGCGATGGCCGACCGGTATCGCGGCCTCGAGGCCGGCCGGAGGGTCTCCGTACAGTTGGACGGCCACAGCGTGGTGGTGAAGCCGGAAGCGGCGGTCGCGCAGCAGGAGAAGGAGGCCGCCGCGGCTTCGGCCGGGTTCAGCGGAACCACTACGGCCACGAGCGCCACGGCGGCGACGACCGGCAACGGTGGGCAGTCCGGATCGACGGTATCGCCCTCCGGTAGCGCGGAACCGAAGAAGGCCGTATTGCGGCGCTTCCACGGCACAGCCAAGATCGACGCCACGCGCCTCTCGCGCGATGTCGACCAGATTGCCGGCGCGGTGGTGCAACACCTGAGCGGGCTGCTGGGCGCGAAAGTGACCGTGACACTGGACATCGAAGCCGAAATCCCTTCCGGCGCCCCGGACAACGTGGTGCGGACGGTGACGGAAAACTGCCGGACGTTGAAGTTCGAGAATTCGGGATTTGAGGAGAGCTGACCCTTGGAGCCGACGCGCCGAACTCCGCCAATTCGTATCCGATGTGAACCGCTTACTCCGCTCTGGACTGGCGACGCGAACGGCCAGGGTGGTCGCACGCGGGAGACGGGACTGCTCGGGAGTCTCCGTTGGTGGTATGAGGGCATCCTCCGCGGCTGCGGCTTTTACGCGTGCGATCCGAGCGCCGGCACGTGCGTGTATGAGGATGAGCGAGGGCTGGCTGGCATCTGTCTGGCCTGCCAGCTCTTTGGCTGCACGGGGTACTCTCGGCGATTCCGGCTGGAAGTGGAAGGAGGAAGCGGTGCCGGCGAACTGCTTCCCGTTCGGCTAAAAAGTCCTGGAGTTGCAAATCACCGCGGCTGGCGGGTTCCAAGATCGCTAACGAGTCCGTTCACCCTCAAGATCCTGCCGCTGTATCCCAAGAGTATGGACACGGCAGGTCTAAGTTTGGCGCTGGGTCTGATTGAGCGGTTCGGAGCATTGGGAGCGAAGACCAGTCATGGGCAAGGTGTGGTCCGATTCGGGAATCTTCCATCGACTCCAACGGTGGCGGAATGGATAGCCGAACTGAAGCAGTTGCCGGCGAAAGCCGCTGCTGGAAATCAAGGCAATATGCCAGATGTTCGGGATCTTGTAGGAGCGACAATCAACATCACACCCCCACAGGCGTCCTGGTGGAAGGCACTTCCCGTTCGGGATGGCGATTTGCAGGCCTTCGGACTTTCGTCTACATCGCGATGGGCTCCAACGGCGCCCGTGATCAGAACAATGCTACGAGCTGAGCTACAAGCACAGGGAATATCTACAAATGACCGGCATCGCCTGATGGGTACAATTCAACGGTGGGGAGACCCGCGTCCGGAGATCAAGGACGGGAAGCCGAGGGACCTAACCAAGGCTTCGGACGTCTTC
>CAYSBM010000143.1:0-7703 GCA_964429095.1 uncultured Solibacteraceae bacterium
CCCAGCTCCTGCCGGAGCAGCTCAAAACACGGCCGGCGGGCCTGGATGCGGGCGCCCAGCGGCTCATATTCGCCCAGCGGGTCCGGGTGCATGGTTAGCACGTTGAACGCGGTGCCTGTGGCTCCGGCGGCCATGTGCGCGGCGGCTTCGACCACCGTGGTGTGCGCGGCCTTGCGCAAACGCTGGTAAGGAAAATTCTCCAGTTCGGATTGGATTACAACGACCTCGGGCGGCAGGGCGGCCGCCTGGCGTCCTACGTCGTGCGCTTTGCTAACCATTTCGATGGGCCGCTCGTCGTTGTAGAACCCGCCCCCTGGCCGCCATCTGACCGGAGCATGCCCTCGCCCCGAGAGCGTATGCGCCCAGCGTGCGAAGTCATAGCCTTCCCAGAAACGGTCGCCCGTCATAAATCCCAACTCGAGACCCGGCTTTTGCGCGTGTACGGCCTGTTCGATGGCGCCGAACAGGTTATCCAGCGTCGCGCGATTGTGCTCCAGCCAGCGCATGCGCCAGGCCAGGCGCTGTTCCAGCGTGCCCGTGTCGAACACGGCTGATAAGGTCTCGCGCGTAAAGCGGCGGCCGCATTCCCGCGAGAAGTTCGCCAGGCAGCGGTCGCAAAAGCAGGTGAGGTTGACCGGTCCGTGGCCGGCCAGGCGTATGTCGTCATCCAGCCAGATAAAGTCGGGTGAGGCCGAGGCCATGGCGGCGTAAACTTTGCGGGCGTAGTTGATCAGCTCCGGCTGCGCGGGGCAGAACGAGCCTCGCGAGACCCGGCCGTGTATATCCATGACGCGCTGCCAGGGCGCAGACAACGAGTTCGGCAGATTTTCTTCGTGATGGCCCATGGTGGCCAGCACGTTGATGCCGGCCCGCAGGCCCAACTTTCGGACTTGCGGCATCAGCCTGGCCAGCCGCGCAGCGCGCTGCTCGATCACCTCCAGGGGAAGCGGGGGATGCGTCTCAGAGGTGAAGAACGCCAGCTCATCCGCCACGGACGGAAAGCGGCGGAAATACGCCAGCAAATCGTGGAAGCGCTCGTCATTAAGCCACAGGGCCGTGCCGATGCGAAACGACACCAGCGCGCCGCTTGGGTATGTTGCACGGGCCCGCGGCAGCGCCGCCGCCGGGGCGGCAGCCAGAAAATCTCTTCTCCAAATCGTTTGGGCCATGCGTGTCAACCTATCACATGAGTTGGCGCGGCATGGAGTGGGAATTGAGGTCGAAAACATGCAACCCCGGACGCGCCACATGATGCGTAAGCACGCTGCCGCTGGGCGTGGGAATCACCACCTCGGCCTCCACGCTTTCCGGCAGTACGGTTTCCAGGCGCCAGGCGCGAGGATCCCAATGTACGTAAACCGGCCCTTTGGGCGTCATCGTGTGGCCCGCCACAAACGGCAACCCGCCGGCCTGCGGTGCAATGCGAATCCTGGCGCCGCCTGCTTCGAGGATTCGCACCCCCAGCAGAGTGTCGTGCAGCCACAACAGCGGCGAGGCGCCCCAGCCGTGCGTTCCAGTCTCATCGGCCGGCTGCGCGGCGTTCACTTCACCTTCTTTCAAATTGAGGTCCTCCCGGCTGACCCAGTACTCCGGCAGCGGGCCACCGTACGGTCCCTGTAATTTCAGGGGAACCGGGTTGCGCGGATTGCCCGGCAAGTATGGCGCATAGCGTTCTTTCAGGTGCGCGACGGCGCGTTCCGCGAGTCCGCAATCGGAGAGCATACGCAGCGCGCGATAGGCGAAAGTTGGATTGTTCCAGCGCGTGACGCCCGGCGAGGGCGACCCATCCGGAGCAGCAAAAGCGTAATCAATGTTGGCGCGGAACTCCTCGCAGGCGGCCGCTCCCGCCAGCACCGCATTAATTTGGCCGGCCTGGCTGTAACCTCGTTCGAGAAGCGCATCGCGGGTGTCCAGCCGGTCGCCCACATGCGCTGGCAAACCTGCTTTCGCGGGCAGGATGTGAAATTTGCGGAAAGCCGCCACCATCTTTGCCGCCTGGGTGCGCCACTCAGCGGCGCGCTCCTTTTCTCCGATGGCTTCAGCCAGTTCCGCTGACCATTTGAGGCGCTCGATCACAAAAGGTGTCACGATGCCGCTGGATTGCTCGTCGGTCTTGGGATGCTGGCCCACGCGGATGTCGGCGTACACGCGACGGGTACGCCAGACGCCGTCCTCGCCCACATGCGCGAGCGCATTCCGCCAGAACCGCTCCAGTACCGGGAAATAGCGCCGCACAAACATCTTGTCCGCCATCCACATATAGTCGTCGTAAAGCATGGCTGCCCACTGGGCGGACCAGTCGTAGGATGCCGGATAGGCGGGGTAGTTGCTCGGCGGGAAGGAGTGGAAGCCGCCGTCGGCCCGCTGGCTTTCTGCGTGCAGGCGGATCATCAGGCGGCGCAGGCGCACATCCGCCGACCACCGCGCGGCAATCAGCGCGCGCAGGCGGGCATCCTCAATCCATTGGCCGTCTTCCCGCCCCGGCGTGTCGACGTAGCCGTCGCTCATGGTGATCTCGGCGTGAACCAGCGCCAGCTTCACGAACTGTTCCACCTGCTCGTCGCCGCAGTGAAAGCTGCCCAGCCACCGCCAGGGATATTGCGACTTCACAAACCCTACATCACGAAGGATCACTGCGCCGGGCTGCCGGAAATGAATGTGCACAGTTAGCCACCGTGCGGTGCGCTCGTCGGGGAAAGCGGCTGCCTGGCGGCCTGCGCCGGTGATGTAACGGTCGGCGTATCCCGGGCCCACCACGCCTTCCGTGTTCAGCCAGCCGGTTTCATCCACGTGCATGCGCCCTGAATATTGGGAATAGGCCAGCTCGCCGTAGCCGAAGTCGATTATGTTGCCGGCAGCGGCATCCAGTTCCAAGAAAAGATACCCGTGCACGGGACGCTGGAAGTCGAAGGTCACATACTTGGTTTCACCCGCCTTCCCGGTTATCGGAACAGCCTCGCCGCGTATCAATTTTCCAAGAGCCGTAGTCAATGCGCTTTCAGGACGGCACTCGGTCAGGCGGATGCCTCTTGCAATTGAAAGCGGATCTTCAGAAAGTGCCACGGGGGCCGAAATATCGCCGGCCGCCACTACGCTCAGGGGGCGCGTGACGTATTCCCTCTGCGGCTCGGACTCGGCTACCGACGGCGTTGCGGGCCAAGGGCCGTTTTCGACCACCACGGCGGTTTTCCAGTCCCGGTCGTCAAACTCCGGGCTGTGCACATCGCCGGCCAGACAGCGGCGCCCATCCAGAACCACCGGATAGCGTATCCGCGGGTGGGTGTTGACGCCCAGTATGCGGCTGTCGTGCGGGACAAACTCCGGCGCCGTCTTCCAGCGCCAGCTTGCGTCGCTTGACGCCCAGGCGCCCGCCACCCACAATCCCGCATGCTTGTTGGCGTTGCGCTGGAATGTAATGATATCTCCCCAGTTGTGGTGCAGCACGACGACAGTGTTCCTGCCGGCACGCAGGTATGGGGCGGCGTCGATCTTCTCGGCGGTAATCTTCTCCTCGTGGTAGCGGGTCACCTTGCGGAGCACCACGTTCCCGTTCACCCACACCCAGGCGTTAGAGTCCGCAGCCACCAGTAAAGTGGCGTCCTGCGGCACGCGCTCCAGAGTGATGACTTTGCGGAAATAAGTGAAGCGGTTCTTCGGCGCCGGCTCGGCCGGATCCGACCAAATCCACTGCGGAGCGGCTTCGGCCCCGCATGCAGCCGCCAGAATTGCCATCCATAGCCGTCTCATGTCCTACTCATTATGCCCGCCGGCGCAATACAATCCAAGAATTGGTTCTCTATGGAAAAGCGACTCGCCATGCCTGTTACTCGCCGCGCCTTCTTGCCGGCGGCGTTTGCCGCCGCTGCCGCCCCTTCGCGCATCCGCATCGGTTTTCTTGGGGCCAGCCACTCGCACGGATCGACGAAGTTGAAAATGCTGCTTGCCTCGCCGCTGTTCGAAGTCGCAGGCGCGGCGGAGCAGGACCCAGCCACCCGCGCCATGCTGGAAAACAGCGGAGTCCGGCTGCTCGAACGCAAGCAACTCCTTGCTGACCCCTCCATTCAGGCTGTCGCCGTCGAATCGCAAACCTGGGACCACGCGCGCGACACGCTGGAAGCTTTGCATTACGGCAAGCACGTACACGTGGAGAAACCTCCCGCGGAGAACATGCGGGACATGCGCGCCATCGTCGCGCTGGCCCGGCGTAGGAACCTGCTCTTGCAGGTTGGCTACATGTGGCGGCAGAATCCCGGCGCCAACACCATTCTCGATATCGTGCGCCAGGGCTGGTTGGGGAAGGTGTACTTCGTGCGCGGGCAGATGAACATCGCCATCACGCCTGAAATGCGCCGCGGGTGGGCGCGTTACCGCGGCGGTCACATGTTCGAGCTGAACTGCCACCTGATCGATTTCATGGTGCGCCTGATGGGCAAACCGCGGGCAGTGGCGCCTTTCTTGCGTTCCGACGCCGGTCTTAGCGACAAAATGAACGACAATACCCTGGCCGTGTTTGAATGGACCGGAGCCATGGGAGTAGTGAGCGGTTCGGCCATGCGTCCCAATCCTTTTCTCCACCGCTCGCTTGAAGTGGCGGGCACAAACGGCACAGCCGTTCTGGCGCCCATAGAACCGCCGTCGCTGGCGCTCGACCTGGCCAAACCCGCTGGACCCTACAAGGCGGGCCGCAACATGGTGCGCCTGCCGCTTTATGTCCGCCACCAAGGTGAATTTCAGGAGCTGGCGGACTGTATCCTCCACCGGAAGCCGCTGGGCGTCAGCCTGGATCAAGAACTCGAAGTGCACGAAACGCTGCTGCGGGCTTGCCAGATGCGGTGATAATGGTCAGATCATGAAACACATCGCGCTTGTTTGTATGTTGGCCGCCCTCTCACTGGGCCAGCAGTTCAACGGGAGGCATTACCGGGGGACCGGCGACATCGAATACCTGCAACTGCTCGACATCGCCGCGCGGATGATGGAGCCCGATCCGGAATTCCAGAATCTCTCCATGCTGTATGATCCGCGATGGAACGGCATGGTCGAAGGTCCGACCTGGAACATGTGGTGGATCCAGAACAGCTATGGGACTACCTACGCTTGGCTGCCGCTCATGCGCGCGCCGTTTGTCCGCTTCATCGAAAACTCACACGACTTGTGGTTCGAACAGATGGGCGACGGCCGCCGCGGCGGTTGTCCTTCGATTCCCCGCTTGAACTGGGTGGCGCCTGACGGAGCGCTCTGCGACGCCGCGGCCCCCGGCTGCATCATCTACCGGCAGGGCGACGGCAAGGCCGATATGCATGACTGGGGGATGGAGTTCACCGCCGCCGGCGTGGTGCTGAAAGCCGAAGAACTGCTCATCAGCCGCGATGCCGGGGCCATCGCCCGCTACCTGCCGATGCTTGAGCGTTCGCTGAACTTCATCGAGACGCGCCGCGATCCTCGAAACAACCTGTTCTTGGCCGGGCCGGCGGCCAATCTCCTGGCGCCCAGCTACGCGGGATACCGTAAACCGGACGGCACTTACGGCCAGGCGTACCTGGCCGGCTTGTCCATCACCTACATAGCCGCCCTGGATCGTGTGATCGAGCTGGAGAAATTGGCCGTCAGCAGCGGCAAAGCCGAACTCTATGCCCGGCGCCGCGAGCTGGCCAGCAAAGTGTTGCCAATCTTGATGACCCGCGAAGGATACTTTGTCAAGTCCATCGACCCGGACGGCGTCCGCCATGGCGTCGTCGGCGCCTCCAAACACGGCTACTTTGAAGCCGTGGTTAATCATGACGCTGTCGCCTTCCGCGTGGTGGACGATGTGCAAGCCGCGCGTATCTATGCCAGGATCGCCTCCATTCCGCAATTGCGCCCATACGGGCTCATCATCACCAACTACCCGTCGCTCGACGACATGTATGAAAAGCCCGAAGGGCTGTGGCGCTTCGGCCACTGGGTGAACGGCGGCCACTGGTCCACGTGCGAAGCGCGCATGATACTGGCTTATTACCGTTTAGGCAAGTATGAGGACGCGCGGCGTTCCATGCGGCAGATCCTTACCTTTGCGCGGCGCTTCCGCATGGACAACAACCTGACTAACTTCGGCAGCGACGTCTACCAGCCCAAAGAGCCCATTAACATCACCTACGACGCCTTCGCCATCCCTGCCGCCCTGCGCCGCGGTTTGTTCGAATACCTGTATCGCGCCGGTTCACTGACTATCTTGCCGCACATTCCGCCGGGGATTACCGAGTTACAACAACTCGATCCGGTGCGTTTCGGATCGCGACGCCTTTATCTGGCAACCTTCGGAAGCGGACCGGTGCGCAGGGTGGAAATCAACGGGCGAGAGTGGAAGCGCTTTACGCCGGCCGCGGTCGAACTGCCCTATGAGGAAACGCCTGAAGACGCGGTGGTCTTGATTGCGCTCGGAGCCGGCAAAATCCGCCCGCTCGAATTTCCCATGGTTCCGCGTGAAGACTACCCCACCGCGCACCGGCGTCTGATTGAGGATGCCAAACGGGTTGTAGAAGAGCGCAAGAAACTGGCGGCGGCGGGAAAGCTCCCCGCTCTGCCGCCGGCCTCGCAAGCCGCCGCGGACAAGTCCTACCTCGATACGGTGGAAAAATTGGAGCGGGGGCTGGAAACTTTCGTGCGCACACCATAAGCGGCATCTGCTATACTCAAGTTTCATGCGCTTGGCTCGCACCAGCCACCGTCTCCATCATCACGGGCATCGCACCGTGGCGGGCTGAGCACTGAGCAAACCGGATCTCAACTGAAAGTTTTGACAGCCCGCCGCAGTCCTGGCGGGTTTTTTCTTATGCAACGTTATGAAACTTGATTTCGATAAGCTGGGCGGGCTGGTGCCCGCCGTAATTCAGGATCATCAATCCGGACGCGTGCTCATGGTGGGATTCATGAACCAGGAGGCTTTCCGCAAGACCGTGGAAACCGGCTTCGCCACCTTTTACAGCCGCTCGCGCAATAAGCTGTGGATGAAGGGTGAAAGCAGCGGCCACCGTCTGGTGGTGAAAGAGATTTCGGCCGACTGCGACCTGGATAGCGTCCTCGTGCGCGTGGAAGCGCTGGGCCCTGGCGTCTGCCATGAAGGTTACCGGAGCTGTTTTTTCCGCCGCCTGGAGAACGGCGCGTGGGTGGTGAGCGAGGAGCGCGCCTACGATCCGAACAAAGTTTACGGGAGTAAATCGTGAAACTTAAACTCGGCATTCCCAAAGGAAGTCTGGAGAACGCGACCATCGACCTGTTCCGCCGCGCCGGCTTCCACATCACCACCTCCAGCCGGAGTTACTTTCCGGCCATCGACGATCCCGAGATCGATTGCATGCTGATTCGGGCGCAGGAAATGGCGCGTTATGTCGAAGACGGCGTGCTGGACGCCGGGCTGACCGGCCGCGACTGGGTGGAGGAATGCGAAGCCGAGGTCACGACCGTCTGCGATCTGATTTACGCCAAGCAAAGCTTCGGCAAAGTCCGGTGGGTCCTGGCCGTACCGGAAGCCTCACCCTTCCGGTCGGTGAAGGACCTCGAAGGCAAGATCGTCGCCACGGAACTGGTGGCCACCACGAAACGCTACCTGGCCGCGCATCAGGTCAACGCGAAGGTGGAATTCTCCTGGGGAGCCACCGAAGTGAAGCCGCCCGAGCTGGCCGACGCCATCGTCGAGGTCACCGAAACCGGTTCCTCACTGCGGG
>CAYSBM010000144.1:0-6476 GCA_964429095.1 uncultured Solibacteraceae bacterium
CCCGGCTTGCCGTCCTGTAGCCCGGGGCGGAAGCGCCACTTCATGCCGGCTTCCACCGCTTTTTCGTCCAGCCCCAAGCCACAGGAGCGGAGCACCCGGACGTCGCGGGGCTTACCTGAGGGGTCGACGATGATCGACAGAAGAACCGAACCCTGGAACTTGGCTTTGCGCGCCTCCTCGGAATACTCGGGTTCCACTTTGTAGACCACCGAGGGCGCCGTCACGCCTCCGCCGATACGATACGCTCCGCCCCCATAACCGCCGCCTTCGCCGGGCCCAAATCCGGGGCCGCGCCCTGAGCCCACACCCCCGCCCGAGCCTGATCCGATTCCTCCACCGGAACCCGGGCCGTTCGATGGCGGGCCGTACTTGCCCAACGGATCGCCGTACTGCGCCATGTTGACATTGGGAAGGTTCACGTCCGGCGGTGCAATGATGCTGGGGTCCATCGCCAGTTTAGGGTTGGGATTATTGTAAACCGCGGTTGGCGGCGTGAACTGCCGTGGCGCCACCTTGGGTATGCGCCCCTTGCTAGCGGGCAATGGGGAACGGTCCCCTCCGCCTCCTCCGCCGCCCATCGGGTTTAGCTTGGGCTTTTGAGGAACGTAGGGGGCCAGATCCACCGGAGCTACAAGGCTGATGGTTTCCTTGAACTTTTGCTGAACCACTGGTTGGCTGGCGGCTGTAAACAGGATCGCCACCACTCCAACGTGGATCAACAAACTGGATATGCCGGCATGTTTGCGATGTCCGCCATAAAATCCCCAAATGTCCTTCACCGGCACCGGCTTGGAAGTCACTTCCAATGGAGGTAGTTTGGGAGGGTGGATGAGTTCTCTTAGGTTCTGAATGAACGAGGCATACCACGGTTGCTCTACTTCTACCGCCAGCAGACGCTGGAGGTGAACGTCCGGATCCCGGGCATCGGCCAGACCTGTCTGCGGGTCAATTGCGGGGGTTGGCATGCTTTGCTCTCGCTCGGCCATGGTCTTGCCTAGTCCTACCTCGATTTGACGAGGCCCGCCCCACGGCGGTTGCAACAATCAAGATTCGGCTCGCTGTCCTCTATGGAAAATTGTAGCACAGACACTCCAGTACCCGATTGCATTCTCAATACCAACGTGCTATCCTGAATCAGCATTTGAGAATCCTGCCAATCGTTTGACCCACTCGCGACACCATCCTCGAAGTTTCCTCTTTGGACTGCCGCATTGATTTCAAGCGAAGCACAGGTCGTCAATTGCAGTAACACTAGGAGAAAACAGTAAATGAAAGAAACCGGCACGGTGAAGTGGTTCAACGCCGCCAAAGGATTTGGATTTATCCAACGCGACAACGGCGAAGACGTCTTTGTGCACTTCAGCGCCATCCAGAGCAGCGGCTATCGCACCCTGGACGAAGGCGCCAAGGTGAATTTTGTCGTCAAACGCGGCCCCAAGGGCCTGCAAGCCGACGAAGTCGAGTTGGCGTAGCGCCATAACCGGAGGCGCGCGCCGAGTCGCGCGCCTTCAGCGATTTCCCTCCCAAGCGCGGCGAAGCAAGCCGCCGCCCTCCCGCCTCAGCTGTTCCAATGACTTCGCGTGCAGGTACATCATGTGCCCGGCCTCGTAGTACGCCGTGGTGATGTTGTTCCTCAGTTCCGGTTCGAGCCCCATGTGGCTGAGAGTATACTCGGTGGCGAAGTAGGGAGTCGCCAGATCGAAGTATCCGGAAGCCACAAACAGCTTCATATACGGATTCTTGGCGAATGCGCTTCGCAGGGCGTCACTGGTGTCGGTGTAGCCCGGTCCGTATTCCCAACGCTCTACTCCTCCCAGAATGTTGTAGACGCGATCCGTCTTGTAACCCAACTCGGTCCGGACATACTGGTTGAAGGTGGTTGTGTAGGGCGGAAAGATGATGGACATCGTGGGGTCGAAGTCCGGGCGCTCGGAGACGCCCGATTCGTCGATACCCAGAAAGCGGCTGTCCAGGCGGCCCACGCTGCGGCCACGGTCGCGCAGCAATTCCTTGCAAAAGTGGTGGATCTCGATGCGCAGGTTGCATCGGGAAATGTAACTTTTCTCCAGGCCCGTCAACCGGTGGAGTTTATCGATTACGGCTTGCCGTTCGGCCGCTCCCAGCCGGTCGCCCTTGGCCAGCGCTTCGGCGTAAGGTCCGGCGGCCCACTTTTCGGCTTCCGCGAGCGCCTTGCGCAAGTCAGAAGCCAGATCCGGAGGCAGGCGCTTGTGATACCAGGCCGTTGCGGTATAAGTGGGGAGGAACAAGACGTAAGGCAAGTCGTTCCCTTTGGCGAAGCGCGCGGTCTGAAAATTTAGAATTGAGCTCACCAGCACGATGCCGTTGAAGGCGATGCCCTGGTCTATCAGATGCCCGGCCAAGCCGGCGGCCCGGGTGGTGCCGTAGCTTTCCCCCACCAGGAATAACGGCGAGGTCCAGCGCTCATAGCGCGTCAGATACATGCGAATGAACTCGCCCACGCTCCGAATGTCGCCCTGCACATTCCAGAACTTCTTGCCCCACTCCGGTTTACGCGGACGGCTGTAGCCGGTTCCCACAGGATCGATAAACACCAGATCGGTTTCGCCCAGCCAGGTGTATTCGTTGTCCACCAGTTGAAAAGGCGGCGGCGGCATGGAGCCGTCCTCGAGCATACGCACACGCTTGGGCCCTAGTGCGCCCAGGTGCAGCCAAACGGAAGAGGATCCCGGTCCTCCGTTAAAAGAGAACATCAGCGGGCGCTTGGCCGCCGGACCGGCGTTATCCAGCGTATAGGCGATGAAGAACATGTCAGCTTCGGCCTCGCCCGTCTCGTTCATGATGGGCAGCATTCCTGCCGTCACGGTGTAGGACAGCGTCCGGCCGCCGGCGGTGATCTGATGTTTGGTCACCATCGGTTTCTCTTCCGCCGCCGGGGTGGCGGCGGGAGCAGGCTTTGGCTCCGGCGCCTGGGCCAATAGTGTTAGAGCGACGCCATTCAATAGCAGAAATCGTCTCATGATTACCCTCTTCCTCATTTGGCTGCGGGCTTGGTCCACTGGGCGATCCAGTCCAAGAACGTGCGGTACCACAGCAGGCTGTTCTGAGGCTTCTGAATCCAGTGTCCCTCATCAGGGAAAACCAGTAGCTTGGCCGGCACTTTGCGCAGCTTCAGCGCCGTGAACAGTTGCAGCCCCTGTCCGAAAGGAACGCGGAAATCCTGTTCGCCGTGGATGACCAGCGTAGGGGTGTTGAAGTTCTTGACGTAGTAGCTGGGCGACCACCTGGCGTACATCTCCGGGTCGTCCCACGGCGTGTTGCGGAATTCCCACAACGGGAACCACAGCTCCTCGGTTTCGCCAAACATGCTTCGCAGGTCGAATACTCCGGCGTGGGAGACGAAGGCTTTGAAACGGTTGGTGTGGCCCAGCAGCCAGTTCACCATGTAGCCGCCGTAAGAACCTCCGGCGCCGGGCATACCGCCGGGATCCACATACGGCTGCCTGGCTATGTAGTCGGCCACCGCCAAGATGTCCTCGGCCGCCTTGCCTCCCCAATCGCCGTTGATCTCGTCGGTGAAGCGCTGCCCGTAGCCGGTGGAGCCTCGCGGATTGGGCATGATGACGACATAGCCGGCCGCTGCAAACACCTGGGCGTTCCAACGGTAGCTCCAACTTTCACCCCAGGCGCCTTGCGGACCGCCGTGAATCAGGAACAGAGCCGGATATTTCTGCGTGGCCTGGAATCCATATGGCTTGAGCAGGAAGCTACTTACGCGGGCGCCCTCGGCTCCTTCGACCTCAAATTCTTCGAGCGCGCCTAGATGGTATTTTTGAAAAACGGCGCTGTTCAGGCGCGTGAGTTCAACCGGGGCGCCGCCGCCCGAAGCCGCGCGATAAATCTCCACCGGCCGCGATCCGCTCTGCGCGGTGTAGAGCAGGGTCTTGCCGTCGGGCGTAAATTGCGGATCGTCGAATTGACTGGATCCGCTGACGATCGTGCGCGCGCCTCCTCCGGTGGCCGGTATCATTTGGAACACGCTGCGCCCGCGGTCTTCCATGCTGAAAACCAGGCGGGTTGAGTCCGGCGTCCAGGCGATCGCTCCCACCGGGCGGTCCAAGGCCTCGGTCAGTATGCTCATCGCTCCAGTAGCCCGTTCCATCACAATCAGGCGCCACCGGTCGCTCTCGTAACCGGGCCTGGCCTGCGCCCGCCATGCCAAGTATTTTCCGTCCGGAGAATAGACCGGGTCGTTGTCGGCAGCCGGGTTGCTGGTAATCTTGCGGACTTCGCCTCCTGTGACCGGCACGGCGTACAGGTCGGTATTCGTGCTGAGGGCGAGATCCTCGTCGGAGTTCATTACAAAGCAGACCTCGGCGCCGTCCGGCGAAATCGCGTAGTCGCCGCCCCCATGGATGGAAAACGGTGGCACGTCGCGCGTGCCCGGCGTCAGGTCCTTGGCCTCACCGCCACCGGCGGGCATGGAGAACAAGTGCTTGCGGCGCGGGCCGCGCCACTGATTCCAGTGACGGTAAAGAAGGGAAGTGTAAATGCGCGCCTTCACCGGGGAGGCTTTCTCCTCATCCAACTTCTTTCTGTTGCAGACCTCGGAGGAGCACTCCGGATACACCTCACTGGTGAAGACCAGGTTCTTGCCATCCGGGGATACCAGCATGCTATCGGCTTCAGTGGGAAGGTTGGTGAGTTGCCTGGCGGCGCCGGTCTCCACGTCGGCATTCCAAATTTGCGAACTGCCGCTGCGATTTGAGATGAAGAAAAGCGTCTTGGAATCTGTCGACCATCGCGGGCACGTGTTGGCGGTTCCCTCATGGGTGATCTGTCTCGGCTCGCCGCCGCTGAGCGGGACCACATAGATCTGCGTCGGTTTGGCATTCTTGGCCAGGTCGATGGTCTGCACCGTGAAAGCCACCAAACGGCCATCGGGGCTGAGGCGCACGTCGGAGATACGCGCCAGGCTGAGCAAAGCCTCCACGTCGAAAGGCAGCTTCTGCGCCCAGAGGCCACAGCTCAGAGCAAGCCACAAGAACAAGAGACGGAGCATATCCTCGATTCTAGCGCGCCGGCCTTAACTGACCTGGTATCCGCCTGGGATAACATGGTTTCGTGATGAAAAGCCTTGCCGCCCTGCTGGTCGTGTTTTCCGCTGCCTCCGCTTTGGGCCAAACGAGTCTTGAAGCCTGGCATAAGCAGTTCACCGATCCACCGCGGAACTACAGTATCTCTCCTTATTGGAGCTGGGTCGAACGGATACAACCTGACGAAGTCCGCCGCCAGGTGCGCAAGATGGCCGAACAGAAGGTCTACGGCGCCTACGTGTTCGGATTCGACGGGCTGCGCACTCCATGGATGAGCCGGGAATGGATGGAGGGCATGCGAGCCGCGCTGGAGGAAGGACAGAAGCAGGGCGTCTCGGTGGGCTTCATCACTGATTACGGCTGGCCGCAGGGCGATTACCGCGACGTTTGGAATCTGGAGCCGCCACAGAGCCACGTGCTGCGCAAGAACCCGGAGTGGATCCGGCGGCGGCTGGTTTACGCCGAGCGGGAGATAAACGGTCCCGGTCAAATCGTGATCGAAGGGCTCAGTAGGCCTCTCATCGCCGTAGCCGGACAACTGGACGCCAAAGGCGCTTTCATCGAAGACACCTTGCAGGTGGTCAGCCCGGCTATTCGCGGCGCCGAATTCCGCTGGCAGGCGCCGGAGGGCCGCTGGCGTGCCCTGGTGTTTCAGATGGAAGACCGGCCCATGTGGCGCGGCTACGTCGATCTGATGAACCGCCTGGCGGTGGCCGAGTACATCAAGATGGTGCTCGAGGAACACTACAAGCAGTTCAAACCTTACTTCGGTACAGTCATCAGGTCGGTGGTTTCCGACCACGAAGGCGAGTAAGGGCACCGCATCGCCTGGACGCCGGGCTAGTTTGAGCCCTTCGCTAAGATGAAGGGCTACCGGCTGGAAAAGTACCTTCCTTTGCTGCCATATGAGGGCGGCAAGATGAGCGAAAAAGTGCGCTGCGATTACCTGGACGTGGTTGCCGAACTGTACGCGGTCAACTACTGGGGCCAGGTGAACGACTGGCTGAAGGAGCGCGGCGTCCTGCTCACCGGCCACGAATGGGAGGAATCGCTGCTAGCTTCGGCCGCTTTTCAGGGAGATTTCATGCGCTGCCAGCGCATGATGTCCATGCCCGGTATCGACGCGCTTTACAACTGGGCCGACTCGCCGCGTCACTTTAAGGAAACCTCCTCGGTGGCGCACTTTTTGGAGCGGCCTTTCTGGTGCGAGAACCAGATCCTGCAAGGGCAGCACTCCTACATCAGCCCGCAAAAGATGCGCCTCGGAACGAATATGACGGCGGTGTGGGGCGCCACGCTGCTGACGCCATGGTTCGACTACGGCAAGACTACAGTCGCATTTCCGCCCGTCTGGGACTGGCGCCAGCCCTTCTGGGAGTATTTTCACCCCTACGCCGTCGC
>CAYSBM010000144.1:6486-7675 GCA_964429095.1 uncultured Solibacteraceae bacterium
AACTCCGATGTCATGTTCAACGAGAAGAAGTGGGACTTTGGCCGCACCGGCCCGCGCCGCGACGCGCGGGATCCGGACAGCCCTCCGGCTTACGACTTCTACTGGCGGAATCCGGCCGAAATCACAGAAGAACATTATTCGAAACTGATGGACCGGCTCGTCGAATCGCACTGGGATTTCGACGTAGCCGACGACTATTTCCTGGGGCGCGCTAAAATCGGCGGCGGGCGTATCCAGATCGGCCCGGAGAGTTTCCAGGCGCTCGTGCTGCCGCCCATGACTACCATCCGCCGTGCCGCCATGGAGCGGAGCGCGGACTTCGCCAGGCCCGGCGGCCTGGTGATTGCCACGGGTTTCTTGCCCACTATTTCGATGGAGGCCGGCCGTGGCGACCCGGAGCTAGCCCGGCTGGTGAAGGAAGTGTTCCAGGACGGCCACGGGGTGTTTGTGGGCCACGATCTGGGGCGCGTTGTGCAGACGTTGGAAGCGCGCATCCCGAAGGACTTCAAGGTCCTTGACGGCGATGCCCAGGCGTTCCGCTACCAGCGGCGCATGGCCGGCGGCTCCAGCTATTACTTCATTGTCAACGATTCCCCTTACCAGCAGCGGCTGCGCGTGAAGCTGGCCGGCTCAGGCCAGCCTGAAAAGTGGGACGCCGACGGCGGCGCCCGAACGGGACTGGCGGGCGCGCCTGACCGGCTGGAATTGGACTTCGCGCCGTGGGAAGCGTACTACGTTGTGTTGGGGCCCGGCGGCGCTCCTGCGGCCCGGCGGCACGGCTCCCCGGCGGAGGTGGTAACCTTGCCCGTCCAGGGGTGGCGCTTCAGGACTTTGGCGGAGACGGTCGAAGTGCCGTATGCGCGCACAGCGCTCGACCCGGAGCGCTTAGGACTGGAGGCCGGCTGGCACACACTCAGCTTTGACGACGGCGCCTGGCGGGAGCAATGGCTGTCCAGTGAACGCTTCACCATCACCCGCTGGAGCACCCTGGGCCATTTCACCGCCCGTCATCACCAGGGCTTCGCCATGGTGTGCGGTCCCGAGCAGGACGGCAAAGTAGACCTGGCCAAGACCTACACCACGGCGGACGGGCGCACATTGTGGTGGCGCGAATACCAGCCGTATCCCTCGCCAGAAGAGTACTTCGTCACCGATCTGATCAACGCTTTCCCAAAGAGCGCGGTGGGCG
>CAYSBM010000145.1:0-7653 GCA_964429095.1 uncultured Solibacteraceae bacterium
TTCGACAGCAGTGTGGCTTTCTCCGAGTTGGATGACTTCATTGACTAACCGCGGCGCACCTATTCGACCGGCATGGGCATGCGCCTAGCGTTTTCGGTGGCCGTGAACACGAATCCCGACATATTGATCATCGATGAGGTGCTTGCGGTCGGTGACCAGCGCTTCCAGGCCAAATGCATCCAGCGTATCCATGAGCTGAAAGCCGCGGGACACACCTTAATTTGCGTCTCGCATTCCGGCAGCCTGATCGAGACTTTGTGTGAAAAGGCTCTCTGGCTGGACCATGGCCGGACCGTGGCCCTGGGAGATGTGCGGGAGGTCGTCCGGGCCTATAGCAAGAGCGCGGCCCGCTCCGCCGGCGCTTGAATTCCGGCGCCGGGAGAAAGCTCCGGTTGAGTCTTTCCGGTCCATATGCTAAGGTACTCTCATCTATACGAGGGGAAAAGCCATGTACCGACTCAAGGACATTCTGCATCCGCAAGGACCGGCCACCGTGGGGCCGGACGCCAGCGTGGTCGAGGCTGCGCGCCGCATGGCGGAACGCAACGTGGGCGCCATTCTGGTGCTGGACAAGGGGAGGCTGTGCGGCATTTTTAGCGAACGCGACGTCATGACGCGCGTGGTGGCCGAGGGGCTGGATCCCGTGTCTACGCCGGTGCGCTTCGTCATGAGCACCACACTGGCCACCATCGATGAATCCGCCAGCGTCGAACAGGCCGGCAAGCTCATGGACGAGCACAAGTGCCGGCATTTGCCCGTAATGCGCGGCGGCGAAGTGGTGGGTGTGGTTTCCATGCGCGACCTGATGCACATCGAAATCGAGTCCAAAGCCGAAGAAATCCGGCACATGCAGGCCTACATTCAGACTGGCCAGTAGCGCCGGGCGGGCATCCCCAAGAGTTCAAGCTGCATCCAAGAGAGTGAAATGAGGCAGTTTCTCGCCAGGCTGGTAGAGTTGCGCGATTTGGCCCCTAAAGTGCGCCACTTCGTCTTCGAGATTGAAGGAGTGGATGAGCTTACCTTCACGCCCGGACAGTTCGTCTCCGTCACCGAACAAATTCTGGGCAGGGAGGTAACCCGGGCTTACTCGATCGCTTCCCCGCCCGACGGCAACCGCTTCGAACTGTGCCTGAACCGCGTCGAAGATGGTTTGGTGTCTCCGCACCTGTTCGGGCTGCGCGCGGGCGACCTGGTGCGCGTGTCGGAACCTGTGGGCTACTTCGTGCCGCGTAATCCGTTAAACGACTCGGTCTTCATCGCCACCGGAACGGGTATCGCTCCCATGCGCTCGATGTTGCTCCACCTGCTTAACTCGGGCGCCACCCGGCAATTGACGCTGCTATTCGGCGCCCGCCATGCAGAAGGGCTTCTCTACCGCCAGGAGTTCGAGCGCCTGGCCGGCAAATACCTCAACTTCCGCTTCCTGCCCACACTCAGCCGCCCGGACGCCGCCTGGGGCGGCCGCTCCGGCCACGTTCAGGAGCATCTGGACGAGGCGCTCGGCGGAAGCACCGCCGTGGACGTCTACATCTGCGGATTGAAAGCCATGGTGGATAGCGTCCGCCAGGAATTGAAACGCCGCGGCTTCGACCGCAAACGCATCATCTACGAAAAATACGACTGATTGGCACCTCTATCCTACAATCGAAGTTGATGTCCACGGGCTTGCGCATCCTGATCCTGGTCTTGGCGTTGCTGTTGCTGTTCGCATCGTCGGCGGCCATCCTGCTACGCGCCATCCCCGGTCCGCACACCGAGAAGGATTACTTGGTGGTGGGCGGCGTGGCCACGCTGGTGACGATGCTGGCTCTTTTCCTCGTCCTCATCACAACCTGGATCAAGACCCCCAACGTTTTCTACCGCAAACGCAAGCCTGAGGCGCCCGCAGACCAGAATCACGGCGCCGGTGGCGCCTGATGGGCGCCGCGTTACTGATAAGATCGGTAGCCATGAGACGCGCGATCCTGCTGTTGTTATTTTGCGCCGTGGCCGGCGCCGTCGCGGATCCGGCTTTGCGAAGCGGTTTCCTGAATCCGCCTGAGACGGCTTGGCCCTGGGTGTACTGGATTTGGTCCAACGGCAACCTCAGCCGGGAGGGCATCACCGCCGATTTGGAAGCCATGCGGAGAGTGGGTATCCGCGGCGTCCTGATCATGGAAGTGGAACTGGAGGTGCCGAAGGGGCCCGTCCGGTTCATGAGCTCTGAGTGGCGTGAGTTGTTTCGCCACGCGATCAAAGAAGCCTCGAGGCTGGGTATCACGGTCGTAATGAACAATGATGGCGGCTGGTGCGGCAGCGGCGGGCCGTGGATCACGCCCGAGCTTTCCATGCAGGTCTTAAGCTGGAGCCAGATGCGCGTTCGCGGCCCCCAGCGCTTCGATGGGGTCCTTGACCAGCCCAAGACCGTTCGCAATTACTACCGCGACGTTGCGGTGCTGGCGTTTCCCGTCCGTGGCGCTTCGATTGCCGGAGCCCGGCCCGCCATCACCTGGGGCATTGACCGCCGGGATCTTGATGCCGCCAAGCTTATGGACGGGAATCCGGCCACCACCGCCGCCCTGCCGGCGTTGCCCAAGGGAACTCCCTTGATCATCAATCTCGATTTCCCCGCTCCCTTTGAGGCGCGCTCGCTTACCGTGGCGCTGGACGGCTGGTACGCGAGGGCGGAGGGGACCCTCGAGGTTTCCAGCGATGGCAGCTTCTACCGCCCCATCGCTCAGTTTCTGGCCGCCTGGCCCTCTTCCGCGGTGAACTTTGATCCCGTCACGGCCAGGCATTTTCGCCTGCGCTTTGACGCCAACCGCCCCCAACCATTGCTGGGCGAAATTGAATTGTCATCGGACCGCAGGATTGAAGGTCTCCCGTTCAAGGCGCTGTTCATTCATCACCGGCAGTTGCCGTCCTCCAGTGGTTCGGGTGCGCCCATTGAGACGATCACCCGGCGGGACCGGGTTCTGGACGTAACGCCGCATCTCAAAGCGGATGGAAAATTCACCTGGCAGGTCCCGCCTGGCGACTGGGTGTTGCTGCGCGTGGGCCACACCACAACCGGCAAGACCAACCACCCGGCACCGCAAGAGAGCGTCGGCTTGGAATGCGACAAGATGAGCAAGCGAGCCGCGGAAGTCCACTTTGCCGGTTTCATGGAGAAGCTGATCGGCGTTCAGCGCGCCGCAGGCGGCAATGCGCTGCGATACGTTCATATCGATAGCTGGGAGGTGGGCTCGCAAAACTGGACGCCCGCCTTTCGCGAGGAATTCCGTAAGCGCCGCGGTTACGATCCGTTGCCTTTCTTGCCCGTGCTCACCGGGCGCGCCGTCGAGAGCGAAGACGTCACCGAACGCTTCCTCTGGGACTGGCGCCGTACGATCGCCGATCTCATCCAGGAAAATTACGCCGGACACATGCGGACGCTGAGCCACGCCCGCGGCCTCGAACTGTCCATGGAAGCTTACGGCGGCGGCCCGATCGACCACGTCGCCCTGGGCGGCCGGGCGGACCTGCCGGTCAGCGAATTCTGGATGGGAAAGGAACTGTATGAATCCTGGGTGGGCGAGGAGCCGCACCCCATCAATAAGGAAATGGTGTCGGCCGCGCATGTCTACGGCCGGCCGGTGATTGCGGCTGAAGCCTTCACTGCCGTGGCGCGCAACGGCAAGTGGATGAACCATCCTTTCCGCATGAAGGCGCTGGGCGACGTGATGTTCGCGCTGGGCGTTAACCGTTTCATCTTCCACCGCTATGCCATGCAGCCCTGGATCAACCGCTTTCCAGGCATGACTATGGCTCAGTACGGAGTTCACTTTGAGCGCACCAACACCTGGTGGGAAATGAGTTCCGCCTATCTTACCTACCTGGCGCGCTGCCAGTATCTGTTGCAGCAAGGGCGCTTCGTGGCCGACGTGGCGTATCTGAACAGCGAGAAGGCCCCGAACGCGCACCCCGGCCGGGAGGCGCTCACCCCCGCCATGCCCGCCGGCTACGACTACGACATCGTCCCTCCGGAAGTGCTGCTCACCGCCAGCGCCGGACAAGGCCGCCTCTGGCTGCCCTCCGGGATGTCCTACCGGCTGCTTGTGCTCCCTTCGGCTGACGCCATGCGGCCCGAACTGCTCGAAAAGATCAAACAACTAGTGGCCGGAGGCGCTACCGTGCTGGGGCCGCCTCCCCGCCGCTCGCCCAGCCTGGCGGGTTACCCCAACGCAGATGCCGAAGTGCGCCGGCTGGCGCACGAGTTGTGGGGCGGTCTGGATGGCTCCAGTCTTACCGAACACCGCTTCGGCCAAGGCAGGGTCCTGTGGGGCAAGACTATTGGCGATGCGCTCCGTGATGTCAACCCTATGCCCGATTTCACGGTCATCGGACCGCGCACCGCGCAAACGGTGAACTACATCCACCGCTCCATCGCTGGCAGCGACGTTTACTTCGTGGCCAGTCCCCAAGCGGAGGCCGTCACCTATCTCTGCTCGTTCCGCGTCACCGGCCGGCAGCCCGAGTTGTGGTGGCCGGACACAGGCCGCATCGAACGGGCGGCGGTCTACGATACGGTGCCCGCAGGCACACGTTTGCCTATCCGGCTGGGCCCCTACGGAAGCGTATTTGTGGTCTTCCCACCCGACAGCGCGCCAACCGGCCAGGTGATCGCCGCCACCCGCGACAAAGTGGAAATCAGCGGCATGCAGGCTACCGCTCCCGACGACCTGCGCCATGCGCAGGCCGAAATCCGCATCGAGCGCCTCCCGGATGGGAGCTTTGAAGCGGAAGTGGCGCAGGGAGGAGTCTATGAATTGCGCACCGCCTCCGGCCGCCGCCTCAGGCGCGAGGTGGCGGCCTTGCCGCCGCCATTGGAGATCACCGGACCCTGGACGGTGACTTTTCCTCCCGGCTGGGGCGCACCGGAGCGGATCTCGCTGGAAAAGCTGATTTCCTGGACGTCGCATCCGGATCCGGGCGTGAAGTACTTCTCAGGAACGGCCACCTACCGTCGCCGTATAGAAATTCCGGAGAATAAAGCCGGCGCCGCGCGCCGCCTGCATCTCGATTTGGGGCGCGTCGAGGTGATGGCCGAAGTATTGTTGAACGGGCGAAGCCTTGGTATCGTATGGAAGCCGCCGTATCGCGTCGAAATTACGCCCGTCGCGCGCGCGGGAGACAATGAGTTCGAAATCCGCGTGGTAAACATCTGGCCGAACCGTTTAATCGTTGACGCTCATCTACCCGAACACGCCGAATGGGATGGACCTCAGTTGCGGCGCTGGCCCGAGTGGCTGCTGGAGGGCAAGCCAAGCCCCACCGGGCGGCTCACCTTCGCCACTTGGAAGCACTGGAACAGGGACGATCCGCTGTTTGAATCCGGCTTACTGGGGCCGGTGAAACTGTTTGAGACCGCCATGGGTCAGTTCTGAGGCCGGCCGTGCTCCATCCTCGCGCGCAGTTTCTCGTACAAGGCCCGCATCTGGGTGCGCGCCAGGCCGTCCTTGGCGCCGATGTGCGGCCCGGCGGCGTCGAAATCGAAGGGCGTGTAATAGCTGACCAGCGAAGCGGCCGCGGTCTTTAAGTCGCGCCATGCGGCCTCCCGCTGGCCGGCCTGTCCCAAACGGTCGGCTTCGTAAAACCGCGCCAGCGCCCAGTAAAAACGGAAGGAATCGTCGCCGTAGCGGAAAGCCCGCGCGTCCTCTTCCAGCCGCAGGCGTACACTAAGCAGCGCCTCGCGTTGCAGGGCGCGATGGAGGGCCGCTTTGGCCTGCTCCAGGCGCCGCAGCGATTCCTGCGGCCCAATGGCCAATCCGCCATCCGGCGCGAGGTGCTTCAACCGGAACAGCGGTCGGCTGGGAGTCCGTCCGTCCCAATTGCGCAGCACGCCGTTGACGCTCGGCTGATACCAGCTCCGCCACGCCGTAATGTTCGCGTAGGCGGCTTCCAGGTGGTCATAGAAAGCCCGCGCGTCGCCGGCCGCGGGGCCGTAGTACAGGCGCAAGTACTCGTCTCGAATTTTCTCGACCGGCGCGTGCGCGTCCCAGGCGAGCCTGGCAAACAACACTTGCGTGAGCGTTCGCGGTCCCCAAAGCGCCATCGGAATGTGCATGTAGCTCATGCCGCTCGCGCCGATACGATGGTAGAAAGCGAAGTCCGCGCCCATGGTTTGAGTGAACAGCAGCGGCAAATCCTCGAACTTGGAGACGTTGTAGTACTCGACCACCGCCAGCGGGAACCGCCCGGAGGCGCGGCCCCATTGCTGGACGGTGCGCGCGTATTTTGCATTCAGCTCCTCGCACTGAGGATCTGCGAGCGTGTGCGCATAACAGCGGTTGATGGGCGCATACAGGCAGAAATCTTTGCCGTTGGCAAGCGCCTGGGGAATTTCGCGCGAAGGGCCTTCAAGCGACGGCGTCCCCTCGTAGGCGGCCAGCGCCATGCCGATGTCGCGCGTCATCTCGCCGCCGGCCAAGGCCCGGCGGGCTTCGCTGCGGATACGCGCCATCAGGTGCAAGTAGCGGTCCGCGTCATTGCCCAGGCCGCGGCAACGCGCGCACTGGCACCAGCCGGCCCAAGTGTCGAACAGCCAGACGTTCTGGTAGTCGGTCCAGCGCCAGTCGGCCGCCAGACGCCTGACGATTTCGCGCGCCGCGTATGCGGCGGCTTCCTCGTTCGACACGCAGAACTGGTAACGATAGGCGTTCTTCCGCTCGCGCTTGCCATCCACTTCAGCGAACCAGCCCGGGTGCGCTTCAAACAGCGTCTTGCCGTCCGGCAGGGGCTTGTCCGGATCCAGTATTTGCTCCAGAATGTGCCCGCCGGTGAGCAGCACAAAGCCTAGCTTCTTCATCAGCGCATAAGAACGCGGGCAATACGCCCACATGTTCAGCCGATTGCGCGCCATCCACTGGAACATCTGCACAGATTCCATGGACTCCGCCGCCACGTGGAAGCCGCGAAACAGCGGAAAATCCGGCGAGCTTTGAATGTCCCAGCCGTTGAGCGGAATGTCCCGGCGCGGCTGGGGCGCCACCTCCCCATTGGCGCCCGGAGCATACCAGCGCCAGCCGAGCTGTTCCAGAAAAGCATAAACGGCGTAGAGCGTCCCGGCGCGTCCTCCGCCCGCCAGATACAAGACATCCCGGCCATCGCGCTGCACGCTGCGAATGGCGTATGCCTGGTTGTTGGCAAGCTTCAGGCCTACCCGGTTGGCGCCGGCAAGCAGCATGATTGCCGGACCGGCCGCCGGCAACTTCTCTTCGAACCGGAATTTCATCTGAGGCGCGGTGCGCTCCAGGAAGTGCTTTAACTCAGTAGCCGCAAACGCTACTGTGCAGCGCTCGGCGTCCAGCCCTTCCTTGCGCCAGTCGACCTGCGGCTCGGACACCGCCCAATAAGGCGCAAGGCGCGCAGCGCCCGGATAGGGCACCACGATGGGAATTTCTCTGGCTTGCGCGCCCGCGGCGGCGGCCATGAATGCGGCAATGAGCAATCCGGGCATAGATCTACATCCTATGCCGATTTGACGTTGCGGCGCGCGATTTGCTGTGATCGACACTTACGCTATGCAACGCCGCACGTTTCTCACCTCTACAGCAGCCGCGGCAGCGGTCCGCGCCGCCAGCTCCGCCCCAGGCCCGTTTGCCGAAGAGCGCGTCGAGCGTGGCGCCGAGGCCG
>CAYSBM010000146.1:0-7624 GCA_964429095.1 uncultured Solibacteraceae bacterium
GCGACGGCATCGTCACGGGGGTGTCTGCCGGACCGGTCCCTAGGGACCGGAATTTCTACGCCAAGGTTCCGCGGGGAAGCCAAACCTGGGGCACCGGCGCCTACCTGATGGCGGGTAGCGAGATCTTTCGCTGATTCCACTCCGTCATGCCAGCCGGAAGAATTCTGGACAGCGGTTTACAACTTCACCGGCTCGAGCCGGGGCGAGGTGATGTGGATCATACCCAGCGCGAAAAAGTACGACGTGCCGGCGAGGATGAACACGGGCAGGTAGCTGCCGGTCCTTTCCAGCAAGAATCCCGTGGCGCTGGCCACCAGCATGCCGCCCAGCGAGCCCCCGAAACCACAGATCCCCACCAGGGAACTGACGGCGCGCCGGGGATACATGTCGGAAACGATGGTAAAGATATTGGCGGCCCAGCCTTGATTGCCGGCGGTGGCCAGGCTCAGCAACAGCACGGCCTGCCAGGCATGGGAAACATGCGTGGCGAACATGATCGGCGCAATCATGAGAATGCAGGCCAGGATGGCGGTCTTGCGGGCTGCGTTTACCCCCCAACCCCGGCGCAGCAAATGTCCGGACAACCATCCGCCAAAGACGCTGCCGAAATCCGCTGCCAGGTAAATGACCACCAGCGGAAGGCCGATCTGCGACAACCCGATGCCGTGCCGGGCATCCAAGAACTTGGGCGCCCAGTAAAGGTAGAACCACCAGACTGGATCGGTGATGAAACGCGCCGCCACCAGACCCGCCGTCTGGCGGTGCGCAATCAGGCGCATCCAGGGAATCCGGGTGGACGGTTCGGGTGGATCGCTAAAGATGTGATCGAGTTCGCTTTGCGAAACCCGCCGATGCTCCTGTGGTGTCTGGTAGCTGAGCCACCACCACACCACCCACACAAATCCAACCGCACCGGTAACCAGAAAAGACCAGCGCCAGCCGTATTGCAGAGTGAGCCACGGCACCAGCAGCGGCGCCACGACGGCTCCAACGTTGGAGCCGGCGTTGAACAACCCGGTGGCCAGGGCGCGTTCTTTCTTGGGGAACCACTCGGCCACCACCTTCACTGCAGCGGGGAAATTGCCGGCTTCCCCCAGACCAAGCGCGAAACGCGCCAGCGCGAATCCGCCCGCCGATCGCGCCGCGGCGTGCGCCATGGCCGCCACGCTCCACCACAACACGGAAAGGACATAGCCCAGGCGCGTTCCCACCAGATCGATCATCCGCCCGACACCCAGCAATCCCAAGGCGTAAGCGGCCTGAAACGCGGTGACAATCAAGCCGTATTGGGATTCAGACCATCCGATCTCTTTTTGCAAGGTGGGCGCCAGAATGCCGAGCACCTGCCGGTCCATGTAATTGATCGTGGTCGCGAAGAACAACAGCGCGCAGATCACCCAACGTTGGCGGCTGCGGGCGGGCCTGGGCGTCGAATGGTTCATGGGCAGTCTCCTGTTGTATCATTCCTGCCTGTAAGAAGGGAAACGGATCGGATAAGAAATGCTTTGGACAGAAGATAACGAACTGTACGCCATGGCGCGGCGGGAATTGTACACCTCCGTGGTCGGCGACATCATGGACAAGCTCAGGCTGTTCCATCAATTCTTGCCCAGAGAAATCCACCCTCTGGACCGTTCGATGGTGGTCATCGGGCGCGCTATGCCCGTGCTGGAGGCCGACTATTTCGAGGAATGCTGCGCCGGCGCCCACAACCCGGTCTCGGCCAAAGCGTTCGGCTTGATGTTTGAGGCGCTGGACGACCTCCAGCCGGGCGAAGTTTATGTCTGCACCGGTGCCTCTCCGCGCTACGCTCTGTGGGGCGAATTGATGAGCGTCCGCGCGCTGGCATGCGGCGCCGCAGGGGCGGTGTTAGACGGTTGTTCGCGCGATACGCGCGCCATTTTGCAATTGGGCTTTCCGACTTTTTCGCGGGGGGCCTACGCGCAGGACCAGGGCGCCCGGGGCAAGGTGGTGGATTTCCGTGTGCCGATTGAAATGCAAGGCACTCGGATTGAACCGGGCGATATCCTGTTCGGCTCTCTGGTTGGCGTGTGCGTGGGCCCGCGCAAGGCCGAAGAGGAAGTCTTCAGCAGGGCGTTTGAAAAGGCGCGGAAGGAACAGACGGTCAAGCGGGCGCTCGAAGCGGGAATGAGCGCCAGCCAGGCATATGCGCAGTTTGGCATTTTGTAGGGCCGCGCAGCGCAGCGGCCTCACCAGTTGACGCTGTTGTGAGGCAGTGGATGTTCCGGGCGCGCCAGTTCACAATAAAGCTGAAGCAGCCCCCACAACAAATCGTCCGCTCCGGTAATGGCTTCGTAATGTTCGGCCAGCCCGTCGGCGCGGAAAAGGCCATTCTTGGAAAACAGCTGGATGGACTTATCCGCCACTTCCTGCGCGAAGGCCAGGTGACGGGCTCGGTCTAGTTGGGTCATGGACTGCTCGCGCGACAGCGAGACCATGAGAGAGATCACCAGTCCGGCGGCCTTCGGCCATAGGTCGCCAGGATCCTTGGGGAACCCCTCAGCGAGATACTGGGTGGCGATGTCCTGCGCCAGCCGGAAAAAGCGCACGTCGCCAGTCTGTTTGTAACGGTGGTAGTTCAGCAGGGCTTTGCCGCATCCTCCGGAACTGCCGTATCCCATGTTCCACAGCGGGGACAAAGTGGTGCTGTCGGCTTGCAGCGACCCATTCGGGGCGAACACGCGGCCGTGCTTGAGCAAACTAGGGTACAGCCTTTGCCAGCGCTCGCGCGATCTCCGGGCTTTTTCGGCTTCCCCGGGTTCCTTCTTGCCCCAAGGCCAAAGATGTGGGACGGTTGCCGCGAAAGCCTGCTCATCCAATTCCCGGACAATTCTGCGCCAGGCCGTGCGTTGCGGCTCCGGCACGAAAGCGGCAGAGTCCCAAAGCAGCAGCCGGAAAGCGGGGTCGGGATAAGTCGCAGGCTTGAAATCGGGATCGAGGTTCAGGCTATAAGGCCTTGCACGCTTGCCTACACGGCTTTCAATCAACGGGTCGGCGCGTTCCAGATATTTCGGATCGCGGCTTTCTGCGTAAGCGTGAGCGTATGCCCAAATGTAGAAACCTGCGTGGCGGGTAAAGCCCCAGCCGATATCCGGCTTGTGATGATCGATGCTTGCATGCCGGCTGAAATCGCCCACTCGCTTGTTGCCGATCTGCGATATCCACAAAGCGTCGGCGAACTTCAGCGTCCTGTAAGGTTCCATCGCGTAGAGCTTTTCGTAAAACGGAAACTGCCGGTCCACCTCATGAACGTCTCCAAACCCGCGTTCCTCGAGGAAATCCCAACTGGCGTGTTCCCCCCAGTACATCAGGCCAGTCTCAGGATTTTGACAGTTGTTTATCCAGAACTTTAGGTACCCGTCGGCGTGGGCAGCATACTTGGGATTGCCGGTGAGCGCGCTCAACTCATACATCGCGCGCAGGAGCATGACGTCGGTAGCCAGATTGTTGCCTAGCGGGGCGCGGTCGCTGGCGCGGACGCCTACGGGCATCTCCGGCAGTCCCTGGCCGATCGATATCACCATGCCACTCTGATTGGGGCGCAGTTCATCCGGGCACTTGAAAAGGGGCAGCGACAGTGTATTTAGATCCAGCAGCGCGGCAAACAAGGGCGAGTGCACGCGCCCATAGCGGTCCGTACCCTTTTCCATCATGGTCTCTACGAACCGGATGACCACGTCCAGATACCGTTGTGGTGGCGTGGCCTGCGCCAGGGCTGCCGGCAAGACGACCAACAGGAGTGTTTTCAGCAAGCTACCCATGATATTCCCCCGGATCATATCAACTTCCGAGGCGGCGCAGATAAGGGGATCCCGATCTGCCGGCCCCGGAGTGGTTGATTCGCCTTTTCTTACTACGCATTCGCTGAAAACGAATGCACAGCGTGAGGCCGCAGGCGACACTGATGTTTAGGATCCATGAAACGTTTTTTCATTTTGTTGGTTTCCCACGTCTGGCTTTGGGGCGGAGCCGTTTCGAGCAATATCGAGGGGTTCATTGTCGAGCGGGACGGCATTGCGCGTAAGGCGTCGCTCTTGGAACAGGGCATTCCGATTAAGCCCTTGCCGCCGGAGCAGGCGCGGCGTCTTCGTCTGGCTGGTGCGCCCGGATTTGTGGAACCCGAGTCTTGCGACGAGAACGGCAATGTAAACTGGCTGCGCGTCGTGGCGCTGGCCACGCTTCCGCCTCGCGGCCGTCAACCGGTGCGCATCGAAATCGGGGAGAGTACGGCGCCTCGTATCAAACTGGCCGCGAGCGAGGGCGGAGTAGCTATCGAAACGCCGCATTACCGGTTGAGGTTGCGCCAGCCGGGCAGAATTGAGCTGGAAGCGGGAAACCGGAAATTGCTTGACGGTGACTGGTCGGTGGAGCTCATCGGCGACGCCCGCGCCATTATTTGGGGGTTGCACCTGCGGGAATTTGTTCCCGACGCGATCGAAATCGAGCAACAGAGCCAGCATCATGCGGTACTGCTGCTGAAAGGACGCTATACCAAGAATTGGCGCAAGCAACCCAGGGTGGAGGAGCCCGGGCGGCGTTTTGATTGCGAACTGCGGCTGCATGTGAACGCCTTGAGCCCGAATATACGGTTTGCCTGGCGGATCACGAACCTGACCGGAACCAAGACCTGGCTGGAGCGATATGCGCTGAAACTTCCGCTCGGTCCCGACGCGGGCCGGCTGATTGTGCCCGCCAACTTTCTGGATGACCTAGGGCAAGGCGGCGGCGTGCGGCGCAGCGACGACGGCAAATGGATGTTGCACGGCGGCTTGGATATGCCTCAGGACGGCAGCCTGCTGGCCGGCCCGGCGCCTGACATCCACCGGCTGTTCTACATGGGCATGTCCCGCACCTTCGAAGGCGCCATCATCACCACCGGTTCGGCCCAGGATGCTGCCGAGGAGTTGGCTCCTGTCGATCTGGTTCTGCCCGCTCAGTACTACTCCGATGTCAAGGCCCTGCCGGAGGAGGGCGACCGGCTGACGTTCGGAGAGTGGAAGACCGAAGTGTCACGGTCGGCGGAATGGCTGCTCCGTCACCAGTGGCGCGGAACGCTGTGGTGGGGCGAGTGGTACCGCGAATGGGACGAATCCCGAAACATGGCGGTGGAGGAGGCCTCCAATGGCAACAGTTCTCTGGCGCCTCTATATCATTACTGGCGCACAGGCGACGGACGTTTCCTGCGATGCGCCAAGCGCGCCGCGCAGTACACCTACGATATTCAGTTGTCGAAGTCCGAAGAGCAGCAAGGCCGCATGTATCACACGCGGCGGCACCTTTTCGATGAACTCGATTGGATCCATCCACGCTACCAGCGCGCCAAAGGCGGCATCGTAACGAGCCATGTAATCTTGTATCCGTTCGCACGACGGGAGATCATCCAAACTATCCGCAGCTATCACGAGCATATGTTTGATGAGAAGGGCATTCCGCACAGTTGGGATCCTCGTGCCCGAAAGCCGGTGGCGCAGCCCGACGGCGTAGACACTTCGAACTTCATGGAGGCCTTGATTTATTGTTACCGGGAAACGGGCGACCGCTGGTATCTGGACCAAGCCCTGAAGATGAGCCGCTGGACGGCGGACCGCTGGCGGCACCGCAACGATTCGGCTGCCGACCACTGGGATTGGAACCTGGCGCAGTACGCCCTGCGGGGGCTGGTTGCACTGTATCAAGTCTCAGGCGATCAACTGGCGCGCGATACGGCCATCGACGTGGCCACCGTGGCGCTCAACAATAAGGCGCCGCGCACTTCCATCCAGCTCGACGGCATGGGCGGGCGCAAGATTGACAATGTCTTCTTTCATGCCTGGATCACGGCCCAGGTGACGCGCTTCGCCCCACAAGGGCGGCAATTGCTGGAGGAGCTCTACGGCATTGTCCGGCAGGACGTTGCCTGCCAGCGCGAAGACGGCGCGTTTGTGATTGATCACGGAATGGAATCCGGCAAGCCCACGCGTTGGATCAGTTTTTACGATGCCAAGTCCATGGTGGCTTACCTGCCGGTGCTAGCTTCGCGCATGCGTGCGGTGGGATTGCAGCCTAAGCCCGAATCCGCTGTTTGCGCCGGGTTGTTTTTCGAATGAGTCTGGTTGTTTCGCGCGCATTGAGGCGTCTGTGAACGCTCCAAGTAATGATTAACTCCCGCTTAACAGAAATACGAAACATTTAAATGGACATGTCCCTGAAACAGGGTTTTAATACTTACGGTGTTTCGATTGCTTGCCAACGCTAGAGTCTCGATTGTGTGCCTGCTCGTAGTGGCAGCCGGTGTGGTGGGCCAAGCTCGTACCCTGGTGCAGGGCAGCGTGTCGGAACGCGCTGGAGTGAACCGGAGCGCTTACCTGCTCCGGCAGGGCGTTCCCGTCCGGGCTGCCACGGAAGCAGAGATCCGTAGCTGGCGGCTGGAAATGTGCTCCGGCGAGGCGTTGCCCGCCATTATCGAGCCGGAAGGCCGGGACGAAAACGGGAAAGTGCGGTGGGTACGCCTGGAAGCGACGATCACGGTCCCCGCCTGGCGAACCGTTGACCTCGCGCTCCGCCACGGGGGAACCTCCCCAGCGGTTCCAGTGCTTCGCAAGCAGGCTATCAACGGAGGCTGGCGTTTCATCACTCCGCACTACAGCTTCGAGTTTCGCAACCCCGACCAGATCCGGCTAACCACCAGGGGCGGCTTGCTGTTGGCCGGCAAACTGGATTTTCAAGTGTTTTCCGACGTTCACAGCATCATTGGCGGGGGCGGCGCCACTACCATTTTGACGCCGTTTCGTCCTTCAGGCTTCGAGATCCTCGAAGAAAGTCCCGCCCGCGCCACGATCATCTTCCGCGGACGTGTCCCCAAGCAGAAAGCTTACTCCTACCGGAAGGGCGACATCGATCCCGCGCTTGGCTTTGAATGCGAAGCGCGTTTCTTTGTGAACTCCATCTCTGCTACGTTGCCTTTCGAGTGGCGTCTGACAAACCAGTGCGGGTGGAAGTCCTGGCTGGAGCGCTACGCCTTGCTGCTTCCAGTTCCGGCGTCCTTTCGTGTGGCTGCCAACCAAGCCGGAATACGCGAAAATCTCGGTTCCTGGGTCATCCTTGAAGACGGCGCAGCCCGTCTGGCCGTCACCGCGCCATTTGTTTTCGATTTGGGGCCCGGCTCGGGTATGCGAATGGAGAACGGTTTCCTGTTGCACGGCGGCGTCAATATGCCCATCGATGGCGCTCTCACTGGCAAGGTCCCACAGGTTCACCGCTGGTTCCACTACGGCATGTCGCGGACGTTCAATGGCGCACTGATAGTGGGCGGGACAACCGAAGACGCCCAGGCTGAAGTGGAGCCTCTTCATCTCCAGTTGCCGGCCGGCTATTATTCTGAGCTGGGCATATTGCCTGAGCGTGGCGATGTCCCCACCAACGGTGAGTTCGACGACCAGATCGCCAGAGCCGCGAACTGGTTGTTGGAGAACCAATGGCGCGGCACGCTGTGGTGGGGCGAGTGGTGGCGGGAATACGACCTCACCCGTCAGCAGGGCGCCGAGGAGGCGAGCAACGGCAACAGCGCCGTAGCGCCGGTTTATCACTCCTACCGCACCGGCCACGGGAGGTGTTTGGTGTGTGC
>CAYSBM010000147.1:0-4548 GCA_964429095.1 uncultured Solibacteraceae bacterium
CGCCGCGGCCGAAACGCTCAACACCCTGCACATGATGGGTGTCCGCCCGCAGGGTTATCGTGCGAAGAAGAGGAAACGAATCGAGCGATTCGTCTTCATGTTGAGCGCGCAGGCGGCCACCTCCGGCGGCAAGCGCGGCCCACCACAATCCCCGCAAACGAAATCTGGCTGCAAGCACTGGGCCGGACTCCTCTCCCGCCTATCATGCCAGAAACGGCCATCCGGAGCGGCCATGGGCTGGGTCTACGGCCGGAGGGTCCAGGCCAGCCACCGCCGCATGGCCAGTCTCTGCCGGATTACGATCCAGCCGTTGGAGTTACGCTCGCACCTCTTCGAGCCAGTCGGGGCGTTTCAGCACTTCGCGCGGGCGGCTGCCGTCAGGTGGACCGATGATTCCGTCGCGCTGCATCATGTCCAAGATGCGTGCAGCGCGGCCATAGCCCAAGCGCAGACGCCGTTGCAGGATTGACGTAGAAGCTTTGCCCATCTCGACCACCACGCGCACGGCGTCCGCGTAAAGCGGATCCTCATCTCCGTCCAACTCCTCCCCCTCGGGTCCTTCTTCATCCTCCGACGGCGGCGCCACCAGATAGGTGGAGTCATATTCGGCCACTGCTTGGTTCTTCCAAAATTCGACCACCCGGTTGATCTCGTTTTCCGTGACCAGTGCGCCGTGCACGCGCACCAGGCGCGCCGAGCCGGGAGGCAGGCACAGCATGTCGCCTTTGCCCAGCAGGTGCTCGGCGCCCATTACGTCCAATATGGTTCGCGAGTCCACGCGCGTAGCCACCCGGAAACTGATGCGCGCCGGGAAGTTCGCCTTGATGAGGCCGGTGATGACGTCGACGCTGGGGCGCTGCGTCGCCAGCACGAGGTGCATGCCGACCGCGCGGGCCATCTGCGCCAAGCGCGTCACGGCTTCTTCCACATTGGCGCGCTCGACCATCATCAGATCAGCCAGTTCGTCAATGAGAATCAGGATGTAGGGTAACGGGCGCAGATCCTCGGGCTCGGCAGGCTCATTTTCGGTGAAAAGGCTGCGGGGCTCTCCGGCCAGCTGCCGCATCTTCTTGTTGTACTGTTCGATGTTGCGCACGCCCTGCGAAGCCAGCAGCTTCAGCCGCCGTTCCATTTCGAGCACAGCGTTACGCAACGCGTTAGTGGCTTTTTTTGGATCGGTGATGACCGGGGTGAGCAAATGCGGGATCCCTTCATACAGGCCCAACTCCAGGCGTTTGGGATCCACCAGGATCATGCGCACATCGTCAGGGGTGGACTTGTAGAGCACCGACATGATCAGCGAGTTCAACATCACGCTCTTGCCGGACCCGGTCGAACCGGCAATCAGCAAATGGGGCATGGCGTCCAGGGCCGCTACCTTGATCCGTCCATTGATGTCTTTGCCGAGCGGGATGGTCAGGTGCGAACGGGAACTGCGGAATTCCTCCGACTCAAGAATCTGGCGCAAGCTGATCACCTCGCGTTTGGTGTTGGGAACTTCTATGCCTACAGTGGGCTTGCCGGGGATGCGTTCGATCAGGATGGATTCAGCCTGCAAACCCAGGCATAGGTCCTCGTTGAGCGTCGTGATGCGCGTGTACTTGATTCCGGCCTCGGGCTTGAATTCGTAGGTAGTCACCACCGGCCCGGGGTTGATCTGCACCACCGACCCGAACACGTTGAATTCCTCGAACTTGCTCTTGATGCGGGCGGCCGTTTCTTTCAGCTCCTGCTCGTCGTAGGCGGTGCGCACAGGCGGCGGATTTAGAAGATCCGTATCTGGAAGCTGGTAAACGCGGCCCGGCTCGAATGACGCGGCGCCGCTAGCCGGGCGCGGGGCGCCAGACACAGGCGCGGCTTCCAAAGTCCGGCCGGTGGCAGGGGCAGCCGGCGGCTCCTCCAGGGGGCGGATTGGAATTTCCTCCTCCCATGTCGCCTGAACCGGATCTGCCGCCTCAGCATGAGCGCTGGCAGCCGCGGCTTCGGCAACCTCGGCCGGGACGGCAGGCTTCAAGACAGGTTGGCGCGCCTTCATGCGCTCAGCCCGCTTGCGTTTCTTTTCAGCGGCTACTGCCCGGCGCTTAGCACGCCATGCCGCACAGCGCGCGCCCCAGGACGCCATCCAGTTCAGTGGCGCACCGAACCAATTCGCCACTTTGGCCATGGAGAACGACGAAACCAGATAAAGCGATACTGTGAAGCAGGTTACCGTCAGAATCAAAGCACCCGTCAAATTCATGGTGCGCAGCAGGAAGCCGGCCAGCAACAAGCCAAGCACTCCGCCGGCGGGAACCGCGCCATGGTATAAGCGCCAGCCGGTTTCCATCGAGACCAGCGTTGTGGCGGCAGCTATCAGAACCGTCCACCCCAACAAGCGCACGCCGGCAGCTTCAATGGGCTTGGACCGAAGCCACTTCCACGCCAGCAATGCCAGCAGCACGGGAAAGACAAAAGCCAAGCCGCCGAACAACTGGAACAAAGCATCAGCCGCGTAGGCGCCCGGAAAACCAATCCAGTTGAGGGGATGGTCGCCGCTGGCGGTGTTCAGCGAAGGATCCTCGCTATGGTAGGAAATCAGACTCAGACTCAGCAGCACGGCAATAGCCGCGCCCACAACGGCCGTGGCCTCATTCAGGCGTGGGTGTTCGGGCGGACCTAAAAGCTTCATTCCGCTAGAGGCGGAAAAAAGCCAGAGCAATCACTATTATGCCAAAGATCACCCGGTACCAGACAAAGAAATTTAGGGTGTTCCGCCGCAGATAGTCCAGAAGGAAACGAATGACCAGCCAACCGGCAATTCCGCTCAAGGCGATTCCCAGATAGAATCCCAGGCGCTCGCCGGCCGGTACGCCCCCGGCTTTGTACAGGTCCCAAAGCGACTTGGCCGCCGCTCCGGCGATGGCGGGCGTAGACAGCAGGAAGGAAAACCGCGCCGCCGCCGGGCGCTGGATGCCGCAGCCCAGCGCCGCGGCGATGGTAATGCCGCTCCGGGAGGTACCCGGAACAATGGCGATGGCTTGCGCCAAACCCACCGCCATGGCGTCCCAAAACGAGATATGACCAATATCTTTGGTCAGGCGCGCCTTTCGGTCGGCCAGCGCCATCAGAATGCCCACTCCGATCAGCATGCCTCCTATCACGAACGGGCTTCGCCAACTGGACTCAGCCTGGCCGTGAAAAAGGTAACCCAAGACCGCCACCGGCAGCGTGGCGGCGGCAAGCATCCACAACAACCAGGGGCTTCGTTTCAGTTCCGGGTCGGGGCTGTAAGAGACGCCAAAGCCCTGCGAGGCAATCTGCACCCAGTCGCGGAAAAAATAAACCAGCACCGCCGCCAAAGTGCCGAGATGCAGCGCTATATCGAAAGCCAGGCCTGGATCACGCCAACCCAGAAGCCAGGGCGCCAAGGCCAGATGCGCCGTGCTGCTGATGGGTAGAAATTCGGTCAAGCCTTGCACTACAGCCAGAACAACAACTTGATAGATAGGCATGCGAAAGGTATAAACGTAATGCTAACGCAGAATGACCTTCGCCAGCCCGGCGTTGCCGGCAGCATCGAAAACGCGGAACACCAGCAGGTGCTCGCCCGGCTGTGGTTGTGTAAAGCGAACGGTAAATTTTTCGGTGGGTGAGTCTAGAACGCCGTCGGCAGACTCGACCGGGGTCCAGACCGAGGCGTCCAGCGAGTACTCGGCGCGGCGAAGGGCGCTGGCGGCATCCGAAGCCTCGAATTCGATCTCCACCTGGCCGCCGAGCCGGCGCGTAGCACCCACAGCTATGTGTGGCGGCGTATGGTCGATCAGTACGGGACTGCTGATCAACTCGGCTTCACGCGCGGCCGAAGGATGGTTCGCCAACCGGTCGGATGCCGTCACACGGAAAAAGTACCGTCCGTCGGCGAAGAGCTCCGTTTCCAGGGTCAGGGTGTTGTCGGTGAGTTGATCCTTGAGCAACTTCCATTCGCGTTCATCCTCGCCGCGAAAATAAACCGCATATATCAATCGGTCGCCGTCCTGATCCTCCGCTTGCCAGGAGATCTGCACCTGCGGCGTGGAGGCGCGAGCGAGCGTCTGGGTTGGTGTGCCGGTGCTGGTCGCAGGCCCCGCATCGCCGGTATCGGTGACAGTGACGGTATAGGTGGCGGCGGAAGCGGCAGGCGCCGCCGTACGCGCCGCCGCCGCACCGGCTACTTGGGTGGCAACACTAATAGACTTCACCACCGGCGGGGAGTTCTGAGGCAGATACGCAAGGTTGACGGCCTCAATTACCGGCATCTTTCCGCCGCTGCTTTCCAGCGTGGCGCGCCATTGTATGTAGCGGGCGTTAGGGCTCGCCACCATGGCCCGGCCGTCAGCGCCAGCCGCCGGCGTCCACTCGCTCCACGTCCGGTCCGGCCGCGCGGAATTGCCCGAGCGGGTCTCAAAACTCACGCGCCCGCCTGAACCGTCTTCCACAACCCAGCTCAAGCGGCCCCAGCGAGCCCCCGCACCGGCATCATGCACCGGGGATTCGTAAACCCCCTGAGCGCCTGGCGGAAGGCCCAGGTTG
>CAYSBM010000147.1:4558-7423 GCA_964429095.1 uncultured Solibacteraceae bacterium
CGCGGCCAGAAGAGCGCCGCCGGCGAGCGCCCACCGCGTGATCTCGCCATCGCCGGCTTCGGCGGCCAGCGTGAGCTTGCGGTCCAATCCCAGACGGTAAATGCGGCCCTGGGAATCGGTCGAAAGGATCAGTTCATTGGAGTGCACCAGCAGATCGTAGACGTTCTCTTCCTTGGAGGACCACAGCGATGCGACCGTATTGTCGGGGTTAACGCGGTAAACAGCCGAGCGTTCGATGCCGGTGATGTCCACCACGGGTGCAGGAACCACCGGGGGTGCGGCAGGGGCCGGCTGCGAGGCGGCCGCCCGCCCCTTCAAATCCAGGCCGCTCTGAACTGCCGCCTCGGTCACGGTGATGGCCGGCGCGGCAGCCGTCGCGCCAGCGGCGGCGGCTGCCGCCGTCGCCGCAGCAGCCGCAGTAGCGCGGCGGGCGGCCGAACCGCCCAGCGCGGCCACATAAATGGCTCCGCCCGGCGCGGTCTGAATGGTCCGGATTTCCGGTAGGTTCGAGTCGTAAAGCGCAAAAGCCTTGTCTTTGGCCGTAATACGATACAGGATCCCATTGGGTTCGCTGCCCGCCAACAGACGACCCTCGGCGTCCACGGCTAGACAAGTTACATTGACCTGTGAGGTTTCGTAATAGACCTCACCTTTGCCCGGAGCGGTGATCCGGTAAATCTTGCCCTGGTCCCCGGTGCCAGCGTACAAGGCCCCGTCGGAGCCGAAAATCAGCGCCCAAATGTAACGCGCCCCGGGATTGAAATACTCACTGGCTTTGCCGCTTTCGATCTTGTAGATGCGGCCGTTGGGAGAGGTGGCCGCGTAAAGCGCGCCATCGGCTCCGGCGGCCAAAGCAAAAACTTCCGGCTGATCCCTGGTCCACCACAGGCTGCCGCGCCCGGACTTGTCGATGCGGTAGACTCGCCCGCGGTGTCCGGTACCTGCGTAAAGCGAACCATCCGGCGCCTGGACCAGGCTCCAGACAACGGGCTGATCGCTGGTGTAGACGTTCTCCAGCCGTGGAGCCAGCAGCAGCTTGCCGTCGCGTGATAGGGACACCCCGCTGAAACGTCCTCGCAGAAAATCCTGGTAGGAATTCATCTCCCAGTTCGCTGTCCCCGAAGCCCAGGCGATCGCCGCTGCCAACAGCAACGCCGGCGCGGGCGGTATCCGTTTCATTCCTTCACCTCCACCTGCAAGGTCTTCGCTCCGCTGACCACGGCATTGTCCACTCCGATCTCCAGCTCCGCCACCTTAGAGTTCCGCCCCAGGCTGCTGCTTTGCAAAACTCCGGCGCTACGGCTCAGGATGAGGGCGACCGAAGGCGGCGGGTCGGGCAGATCTTCGCCTTGCACCTGAAAACTGGGCTCGGCGCGCCAGACGCGCACATAGGCGCGCGTGTTGGCCCGCAGAGAGTTTAGCAGCCCTACCACTTGAGCAGCCGAGCGCGGCAAAGCCCCCATCAAGCCTCCGAATTCCGTCATGTTGGTTACTTGTCCGTCGGCGACGGTAAAGTAGAGCGAGCCGCTGGGAGCGCCGGCCGGAACTTGATAAGACACCTTGCGCTTGAGTTCCGCGCCGTCCTCGCCGGCTAAGGAAACATGCACATCGACCGTTTCACCGGGCCGCACCCGGCTCCGCGATGCCCAAACTTGATCGATTTGCCACTGCCGCCGGGCTGGCGAAGCGCCCAGAGTAAGATCCACGCTCTTCAATTTCAGCGAGCTGATGCCGCTCTGCATGGCGTAAGCCACCGGGACAGCAGCAGCGAGCGAAACTTGCAAAGGAACGTTGGCATCGCCGGCGAACATATTCTCAATCCGCACTGGCGGCGCCGCGCCTTGAAATTCGATACGCCCCTGGATGGATACCGTCGTAGCGCCCACGGTGCGGTCGCAGGCGTCGATGGCCGAAAACGCGGCAACCTGCAACAGCAACGGCGACAACCACGGATCGTTCACTATGCGCAAGTGATAGCGCTCAACTGGCACCGGCGCCGCGCCTAGACCGGAGCGGTTCACGGCGATGGAAACGGGGACCAGCGCCGCAGGCTTGCCGAGCTCCCCCAATACCGCTGTGCTCGCATCCATGGTGATCGCCCCCAGCCGCTCGCGCGCAGCCGAAATCTTAAAGCTGCTGGAGAGCGTGGGCAGTACGGTGAGCACTTCGGCACGGGCGAAGGGCAGCTCTGCGGGCCCAATGTTAAGGAAGCGGTGGCCGAAAGCATAGACGCGCTTGCCGTCAACCAAGGTCACCGTTCCATCGGCGCTGACGTTCATGTCGCCGGATACCAGTTGGACGCTGATCATCGCGCCGGGTTGCAGCGGCTCGCCGGGACCGGCATCCGGCTTTTGTGCGCCGCGCCCCAAGCCCGTGCGCGGCTCCAGGCCCAGAGCGCGCAGTTGGGGTGAGAAAGTCTGGACTGCCGTTTCCGTGAATCCTGCAAAGCTGACCGGTGTGGCGATGTCGATGAGACGGCCTTGGCCGGCAGCCGCCGGCGCCAGAGGCGCCGCCAGATCCCGGTCGAACAGCCGGACGGCCTTCCGAGGTGCAGGTGCGGCCGGTTGCGTGGCCACCCGCAACATTTCCTCGATGGGGCGTATGCCCGCCACCGGCTCCTTGGCGAACTGAAAAGCGAAAGCCACCGCTCCGGCCAGCCGGCCGCCGATATAGACCGGACTACCGCTCATGCCCTGCATGACACCCGTTTCGGCCAGCGGCCCGCCGGATAACCGCGCCAAAATGACAGACTGTTTGGGACCGGAGTTTTCCAGAACGCCCAGAACTTCCACCTGGAACTCTTCAATACGAGTACCGGAAAAGACCGTCTTGCCGACGCCGCGCATCCCCGCGCGCACCTCGCGC
>CAYSBM010000148.1:0-638 GCA_964429095.1 uncultured Solibacteraceae bacterium
CCCGATAGGCAGATCCAGAGTCTGCAGTCTTACCGTTAGACGACCTCCCAACTACGTCTCGATTTTAACACGGCCGTCTGAAAGGTGAAAAGTGGGGCGGTGCACAGACCGTGTGCTTTCCAAGCGTCTGTTATCCTGCTAATGAAATGGCTCAAGTTCTGGATGGCAAGTGGGTGCGCGATCAGATCGTGGACGAGTTAGCGCCGCGTGTTAGAAAGCTCAAGGCGGCGGCGCGCGCCCCCGGACTGGCCGTCATCCTGGCCGGGCGTGATCCGGCCTCGGAAATCTATGTCCGCAATAAAGTCAAGCTGTGCGGGGAACTGGGTATTTACAGCGAGAAGCACACCCCCAGCGAGACAGCGGAAACCGAAGAAATCATCGCTCTCATCGAGTCGCTGAACCATCGCCCGGATATTGACGGCATTCTCGTACAGATGCCTCTTCCCCAACAAGTGGATGCCAAGCGCGTGTTGCTGGCCATTGCTCCCGATAAGGACGTGGACGGGCTGCACCCGCTTAACTTGGGCAATCTCATGACAGGACGCCCCGGGCCCAGGCCTTGCACCCCCGCCGGCGTCATGGATCTGCTGAAGCGTTATCAGATCCCGCTATCCGGGAAAAGCGCCGTGGGGGTGGGG
>CAYSBM010000148.1:648-7422 GCA_964429095.1 uncultured Solibacteraceae bacterium
GGCTGACATCCTGGTGGCGGCCATGGGGCGGCCGGCCTTTATCACGGCGGAATTCATCAAGCCCGGCGCCGTGGTTGTCGACGTGGGTATGAACCGCTTGCAGAGCCGTGAGCAGGCGGAAGCGATTTTTGGCAGCCCCGCCACCCGGACCCTGGTGGGCGACGTTCACCCGGTGGATGTTGCCCGGCGGGCCGGCGCCTACACGCCGGTGCCCGGCGGCGTCGGTCTGCTCACCGTCGCTTGGTTGATGGTGAACACCATTGAGAGCGCCGAACGGAGACTCGCCGGATGCTCCGCGTAGGCCTCACCGGCGGGCTGGCTTCGGGCAAGAGTTTCGTGGGCGACGCTCTAGCCGGTTGGGGATGCCATTTGATCCGCGCCGACGAACTCGGCCGGCAGGCGATGGCCCCCGGAGGCGAATGTTACCAGGCGGTGATTGACGAGTTCGGGCGCGGTATTCTGAAAGAAGACGGCTCGATTGACCGTCGGCGGCTGGGGGCTCTAGTATTTGAAAACGCGAGCCTTCTGGCGCGGCTCAACGCTCTGGTTCATCCGGTGGTGATCGCACGGGAGGAGGCGCTCATCCGCGGCTATGCAGCGCAGGATCCAGAGGGCATTGTCGTGGTGGAAGCCGCTATACTGATCGAAACCGGCAGCTATAAGCGCTTCGACCGCCTCATTCTGGCGGTTTGCTCTGAGCGCCAGCAAATCGAGCGAGCCATGGCGCGGGATGGAATCAGCGAGGCCGAAGCGCGCAGCCGTTTGGAGCGGCAAATGCCATTGCGCGACAAATTAAGTTATGCCGATTATGTGATCGACACAAGCGGAGCAAAACAGGAAACCCTGCGCCAAACTCGCGCGGTCTTTGAAGCATTGCGGAGCATCAAGCCATGAAACTTCGTCCTCTCTTGCTGGCTGCGGCCCTGGCGGGCACGTTCCTCTATCTGACATCGCAGACGCGTTACAACCCTTTCCGTTTTATGCGTTCCGTGGCCCTGTCCGGCCCGCTGTGGTCGGGCCCCGGTGTGGCGCACTCGGCGGGGCTGAGCGCTGACGAGGTCAACAATATCGAGATCTATAATAAGGCGCACGCCGCGACGGTGAATATTGTCACCGAGGTGCTGCGGCAGAACTGGTTTTTCCAAATCGTTCCCGAGCGGGGGACCGGTTCCGGTTTCGTGATCCGTGATGACGGCCTGATCCTCACAAACGCGCACGTAGTGAGCGGGCGGGCTCCGCGTATTCAGGTGACCATGCCGGACAAGACGCGTTATACCGCCGAGATCCTGGACAAGGACACCGACAACGATCTGGCGCTGATCAAAATCAACCCCAAGAAACCGCTCGCCAGTTTGCCGCTGGGAGATTCCTCCACCTTGAAAGTGGGGCAAAAGGTGCTTGCCATCGGGAACCCCTTCGGTTTGGAAGGAACCCTCACCACGGGGGTTGTGAGTTCTTTGGGGCGCAGCATTCAGGACGAAAACGGCCGTGAACTGGAAGGCATGATCCAGACCGATGCGGCCATTAACCCGGGCAACAGCGGTGGTCCGCTGCTGGACAGCCAAGGCACGGTGATCGGCATCAACACGGCCATTTACGGTCCCGGCGGCAACATCGGTATCGGCTTCGCTATGCCCATCAACAAGGCCAAAGCCATGCTGGATCAGTTCAAGGCCGGCCGCCGGCACGGCCGCCCGTATCTGGGCGTGCGCTTCTACCCCGTCTCCGGAGACCTGGCAGAGGCGATCAATCTCCCGCCTGACGGCGGTTTGCTGGTGATCCGGGTTGAACGCGGTTCACCGGCGGAGAAGGCAGGTTTGCGGGGCGCCAACACCACCGTGATCGTCGGCAACCTGGAAATTCCCGTGGGTGGTGACTTGATCATGGCGGCTGACGGCGTGGCGGCTGACAATGGAGAAGCGCTGGCTAGAGTCATGCGCCGCAAGCAACCCGGCGATACGCTTGAACTGACCATCTATCGCGGCGGCCGCATCATCAAAGTGAAGGTGACGCTCGGTGCGGCTGAGGATTGAAGCCGGATCAGGCTACGAGATTCTTACTCGGCTGGCAAGGAAAAGCAAAGGCAGGTGCGTTGCTGGCGGTCTGGTATGCCTGCTGATGGTTGCCGCCGCCGGGTGCAGGTCAAGCCCGGCTCGCGCACCAGCCATTGGAGAAGCTTTCGCCGGGCCGGCTATGCTGAATCTGCGGGAGGAGATCAGCCTTCGTTCCCGCACTGTGGCCACCGTCAAACACGGGGAGAGATTGGAGATCCTGCAACGCCGCCGGCGTTTTCTGTTGGTGCGCACGCCACAGGGACAAGAGGGTTGGACCGATGAGCGCCAGCTTTTGAGCACCGCTCAAATGGATGCCTTGCGTCAGCTTGGCGAGCGCGCGGCAAGAATGGCCAGCCACGGCCAGGCGACGGTTTTCGATGTCTTGAACGTGCACACCGAACCGCATCGCCTGGCGCCCAGCTTCTGCCAGCTCAAGGAAGGGGACTATGTGGATGTGGTGGGACACCGTTTGACCCCTCGCACGGGCATCCCTCCGTCCGGAGTGGGCGCCGGCAGACGCGCGGCTCCAGCGGTAAAGCCTCGTAGGTCCTCCAGCGCGCGCAACAAGCCTGCTGGTAAGTTTCCTCCCCCTCCCATGCCCGCGCCGCCGCCGCTGCCTCCGGATTGGCTGGAACTTTCGCGCACTCGCCTGCCCGGGCCGGCGGTTTCATCCAGGCCGGTCTCCAAGACTCCCTCTCCGGTGGTCATGGAGGACTGGAGCCTGGTGCGTACCCGGGATGGCCGTGCTGGATGGGTGCTGACGCGCAATCTGCGTATGGCCATCCCCGATGAGGTCGCCCAGTATGCCGAAGGCCATCGCATCACGAGCTATTTCTCGCTGGGCGAAGTCCGGGACGGCGCCGAGGTCAAACACAACTGGCTATGGACCACCATCGCCAAAGGCGGCGAACGTCACGAATTCGATAGCTTCCGCGTGTTTGTCTGGAGTCTGCGCCGCCACCGCTATGAAACCGCCTACATCGAACGGAACGTGACTGGGTATTTTCCGGTTGAAGTGCATACCGTGACGCTCGGCTCCCGCAAAGGATCTTACCAGTCGCCGGGATTCACGCTCATTATTGAAAACAAGGAGGGCCAGCCGGAGAAGCGCACCTACGCTTTCCAGGGTTATCGCGTGGCGCTAATCTCCAGGATTGCTTACCGGCCGGAACCGGAGCAGACGGCTGCGCCCTTGCCGGCCTCCGCGGCTGCCGCTAGCGCGCCGGCGGAGCCTACCTCCGCGCTGGCGCGGTTGCGGGTCTACCTCACCGGCTTGTGGCGGCGCATCCGCGGCGGCCAGCCTCTACAGTAGCCTGCGGACGTAATCCAGGTTGCGGCGCATGTCGCCTTCCACGTCGCCGGAGGGCGCTGTGGTTTCCAGGTTGACGAAACCACGGTAGCCGATGCCGCGGAGAATCTTCATCGCTCTGGGGTAGTCGATGACCCCCTCGCCCAAGTACCCTTTATCTTTGAAGTGGACCTGGCATATGCGCCGGGCGGTGAGCCAGCGCAGCTCGCGGTAAGGATCGTGGCCGGCGTCAAAAGCGTTTTTCAGGTCGTAATAAACCATAATTGACGGTGAACCCACCCGCTCCAGGATCCGCAGGTTTTCTTCCGCCGGCAGATAGTTCTCCAGCCCCAGCTTCACGCCGGCACGTTCGGCCGCTGGCGCGTGTTCTTTCAGAATGCCGGTCAGGGCGTCAGTCTGCGCCCGTTGTTTCAGTTCGCATTGGCCGAAGAAAGGGATCAGAATCACGCGCGCCCGCAGGCGGGTCGTAATAGGAATGGCCGCTCCCAGCCATCTCTGAGCCCGGGGATCGCTCACCAGGCACACCCGGTTCAGTTCGGTGAGCGCTGTGCCGGCAATCGCGACCCCCAATTGCGCCGATTCGGCCGCGTAGCGCTGGACGAGCGCGTCATCTTCCAGCGCCAGGCGCTCGCCGCCGGCATCCGGAAGCAGGCTTACCTCGACGCCGTCAAAGCCGATCTTGGCGCCCAGCGCCAGGGCTTCCACTTTCCCGCGCAGGCGCAAATTCCAGTCCGTCACGCCCAATTTCAGACTCCCGGTTTTTCCGGCTGGATGGGCGGGAATGCCGAGGCCCGCGGCCAGCAGCGATCGACGCGAAAGATGCATGAGCGCCTCCTGTTATGGGTTAGAGTACGGGAGCAGCCCGGTGATAGCCGGTCAGCTCCTGAAAAAGGTATCCGAGTTGCAGTCCCGAGAGCTCGTCGCCGGCGCGGGTCACAATTTGCATGCCGATGGGTAGTCCCTGACTCGAGAACCCGCCCGGCACAGTCAGCACTGGCACGCCCGCGAAGTTGAATTGCCGAACCAGGCGCGTGGCTGCCGGCCCCACGCCTTCCTCAACGCCGCCGAGGATGACGGTCTCATCGGTGATGCGCGGCGCGGCCATGGGCGTGGCGGGAAGCAACAGGGCGCGGTAGGTGTCAAACATCCGGTCGATGCGGCGCTGGAATACCCGCCGGTAACGCAAAGCGTGCAGGTAATCGACCGCGCTGACGAAATGGCCCTGCTCGATCAGCGCCCGCACATCTGCGCCGAACTGGTCGGGATTTTCGCGATAGCCGCGGTCGAGTGCCGCCGCCCCCTCGACCAGAACCTGGAGGTGAGCCAGTTCTCCGGCCTCCACCGCGTCCACTATGGCCGCTTGCTCGAGGACCATACCGGCGTCCTGGAGGGTTTGTAGAGCGTTGTCCATGGCGCGGCTCACATCCGGATGAAGGCGCGCTACCATGGGCGCGCCGATCACGCCCAATTTCCACCCCTTCGGCCGGGCATCAATTTGTTCCACCCACAGTGGAGGTGGGGCAGCCAGACAGGTAGGATCCATCGGATCACCGCCGGCGGCGGCTTGCGCGGTGATGGCGGCGTCTTCGGCCGAGCGGGCGAAAGTGCCGACGTGGTCCAGTTGCCAGGAGAGTGGAATCACCCCGTGGCGGCTGATGCGCCCATAAGTTGGCTTCAGGCCGGTGACGCCGCAAAAGGAAGCGGGAATACGGATGGAGCCCCCGGTGTCGGTCCCTAGAGCCGCCCACCCCAGGCCCGCGGCCACCGCGGCAGCCGATCCCCCACTGGATCCTCCGGGCACACATGCCGGGTTCCATGGATTCCGGCAAGCTCCGTAATGCGGGTTGACGTTCGTAACCCCGAAGGCCAGCTCGTGCATATGCGCCCGGCCCAAAATGATTGCGCCGGCTTGTTCCAGGCGGGCCACCGCTGTGGCGTCAAAGGTGGGGAAAAAATCCTGGTACAGCAGGCTGCCGGCGCGCGCCCGGCTCCCCTGCATGAAAAAGAGGTCTTTCACCGCCACCGGCACGCCATGCAGCGGTCCCCGGAAGGTGCGATGTGACATTTCCTGCTCGGCGGCGCGCGCTGCGGCCATTGCGCGCTCAGGGGTCAGCTCGATATAGACGTTCAACTTCGGGTTGAGCTGCGCAGCGCGGTCCAGCACCGCCCGGCACACTTCGACGGGCGACAGGCGGCGCGCACGGTAGGCGGAGGCCAAATCCGCAATTCCCCAGTAGAAAATTTCTTCCACCTTCATGCGTCCGGCTCCGCCAGCGCGTAAAAAAAGAATGCGGGATCTTCAAATCCCAAGTCTTGGGCGCGAACCCAGCGCGCCGCCTGATCCAATCTCCGGATGCCTTCCAGGTGGCGTTTGGCGGCTTCGCGTGTCAGTTCAAGGCCGGCGGCCGCTGCTTGCGCCAGCCGCATTTCCAGCTCGTCCATGGAATTGCAATTCACTCCAGTGGTCTATTACGGTTCGCCATCATCCAATCCACGCCCTGGCGCCACCAGGCCGACAGCAGCTCTTTGAGCGGTCGCTCTAGTTTTGCGGGCGTGATCGAGAGGGTCTCTATTAGGATGTCTTCGCCGTAAATGGAAGCTTCCCTGGCGATATTGCCGTCGTCGTAAACGATGCGGCTCTGGCCGTGGGAACCGCTATTGTCTTTCAGATTGGCGGGGGCGTTGGCCGCCACCACGAACATGCGGTTTTCCACCGCCCGGGCCATGATCTGCGCGCGATAGGGCTTCAGTTTGCGCTCATGCGCCATGCCCGATTCGTGGCTGATGTAGTAAAGCATCCGGGCGCCGGCCAGTGCGGGCAGACGCGCTAGCTCCGGATAGCGCTCGTCGTGACAAATCATCACGGTGGAGGTTACACCTTCCAGCTCGAATAAGGCGATGTGATTTCCCGGCGTAGCCCATTTCTCGCCCGCCAGGTAGATCTTCGCGTACCTCTCCACCAGCGCGCCGCGGGAACCGATGACCACGGCGGTATTGTAAGTCCGCCCGTTGATCTTATACACGCTTCCCACAATGGCCGCGATTTTTCCCGCCGCCGAGGCTCTGCGAATGGACTCCTCGGCCGCGGCGATCTCGCCGGCGTCCGCCGCCATTACTGCGTCCTTGTGATAGCCAACCAGCGCACACTCGGGAAACACCGCCACATTCACGCCTTGGGCGGAAAGGCGGGCCAGCGTCTCGACGATGCGCTTGCGGTTGCTTTCCAGGTCCATCGAAGAGCGTAGTTGCACGGCGGCCACCTTTAGATTTACTGGTCCCGTGGCCCAGCCGGCGTCTGCAATCATCAGGAAAGAAAGCCACACTGCGGGTTTCATCAAACTCCCCCTCTAGTGGTCGCGCTCGGTGATCAGGTCGGCGATCGAGAACAAAGCCCGCTGATACGGGTTGTCG
>CAYSBM010000149.1:0-7407 GCA_964429095.1 uncultured Solibacteraceae bacterium
CCGTGGTCCCGCTCCCCCCTTTGACGCCGTGCGGCGCCGGCAAGCGCGGGGGTCCGGAGAGCAGCACCACTTGGGCTCCCCGGGCGCAGGCGGCCTCGGCCAGCGCGTAACCCATTTTGCCGCTTGAGCGGTTGGAAATGTAACGGACCGGGTCGAGCGGCTCCTGGGTTGGCCCGGCAGTGATCAGAAACGTTTCGCCTTCCAGGTCGCGGCGCATCCCCAGCAGGGCGAAGGCAGCTTCGGCGATGGTCTCAGGATCAGCCAAACGGCCCGGCCCCACCATGCCGCAGGCCAGGGGGCCCTCTTCCGGCTCCACGACAGCGTGACCCCTCATCCGCAGGATTTCGAGATTCGCCGCCGTAGCCGCGTGATGCCACATGTGCGTGTTCATGGCTGGAGCCAGCAAAACGGGCTTGTTGAACGCCAGATACAGCGTGCTCAGGAAGTCGTCCGCGATGCCGTGCGCAAACTTGGCCAGCAGGTTCGCCGTGGCTGGAGCCACCACGAGCAGGTCGCTCTGCTCGGCCACGTGGATGTGCTCGACAGCGCTCGCCAGCGTTTCCTCGCCGCCTGAGGCAGCGAACAAGGAAGTGATGACCTTCTTGCCGGTCAGCGCGGCGAAGGTGAGCGGCTGGACGAACTGCTGCGCGGCGGCGGTCATCACCACCTGGACGCTTACGCCCCGCTGCGAGAGGAGGCGCACCAGCTCAGCGGCCTTGTAGGCCGCGATTCCGCCGCCCACGCCGAGAACTACGTTCATGACCTAAAGAGTCTCTTCCGGCTGCGTGTCCGCCTCGGGCTTCTTGGCGCGGTCTTCGTACTTGACCAGCCCGCGGCGCACTTCTTCCATGGCGGCCACCGTAGGCTTCTTGGAAGTTGTCGGCAGGTAGGACCTCGCGCCGCTCTGCAACTGCCGGGCGCGCTTGGCGGCCACGATGATGAAACGGTACGTGCTGGCCTCCGGGTCGTCCGGAATCACATTGTTATTGTTGCTTCTCAGAATCTTGTCGGGCATACCTTTCGGAATTACGCTTCAAAGCTGGCCAGAATGGGGCGGATTTGCTCCTCCATCCGGCAGCGGCGGATACGCTCCGCTCTCACAATGGCGGCCAAATCGGCGGCCGCGGAGTCAACTTCCCGGTTCACCAGTATATAGTCGTACTCTTGGTAGTTCCGGATTTCTCGAGCGGCTTCCCGCAAGCGGCGTTCGATCACCTCTTCGGAATCCTCCGAGCGGGCGCGCAAACGAGCTTCCAAAATCTCGCGGGAAGGCGCCAGAACGAAGATGCTCACGGCATCCGGGATCTTACACTTCAATTGTCGCGCACCCTGCACGTCAATGTCGAGCACCAGATCGGCGCCTTCTTTCTGCGCCTGCTCCAGTTCCGAGCGGTGCGTGCCGTAGTAATGGCCGAAGACTTCGGCGTATTCCAGAAACTCGCCACGCGTGATGGCGCTCTGGAACTCCTCCCGGCTGATGTAGTGGTAGCTTTCGCCGGGCTTTTCCTGCCCGCGCGGCGGGCGCGTGGTGTAGGAGACCGAGAAGCGCAGCCGCGGAATCATGGCCAGCAGTCTGGCCACCAGCGTGGACTTGCCGGAGCCCGAAGGCGCCGAAATAATGAAGACCGTGGTCATTCCAGATTGAGAGCCTGTTCCCGGATCTTTTCGATATCGGCTTTGGCTGCAAGCGCCAGTTCGGTGACGCGCAAACCCATTTCGCCGACTCCGGAGGTTTTCGAAAGTATCGTGTTGGTCTCGCGGTTCATTTCCTGAAGCAGAAAATCGAGTTTCTTGCCCGCTTCGCCGCCCTCTTCCAGCAGGGTTTCGAGTTGGCCGGTATGAATCCTCAACCGCGCCACTTCCTCTCCGATGTCGCTGCGGTCGGCCAGCAGCGCGGCTTCCTGCGCCAGCCTCTGCGGATCCGCGGCGGCGCCTTTCAGCAATTCCTTCAGCCGCTCTTCCAGTCTCGCCTGGAATGCCGGCGCCGCCCGGCTGCGGATTCTTTCCAATTCCCCGGCCGTGGTGCGCAGCGAGGCAATACGTTCCGCCAGCAAAGCTCCGATCTCGCCCCCTTCCCGCTCGCGGAAGGCGTTGAGCGCCTGCATGGCTTCTTCCAGTGCGGCTTCCGCTTCCGCGGCAATGACCTCGCAATCGTGTTCGGCGGAAGTCTCGGCGAACATGCCGGGAATGCGTAAAGCCATGTTCAGGTCTGGTTCGCCGGCGATGCCGTAGCGGCTCTTGGCGGTCCGGAAGGCCGCCAGATAAGCTTCCAGCAGCGCCGGGTTGAGAGACGGCAGATCCTGGGTCCGCCCGGAGGCGTAAGCCATGGTCACTTGAATATATCCTCGCAAGACGTGACGTTTCACCACTTCCCGCAGGCGGCCTTCATAAGGTTCCAGCGTGGCGGGCAAGTGCATGTGCAAGTCCAAGGCGCGGTGGTTCAGGCTCTTAATGTTGACCGTAAATTCACCGTGAGGCGTAGCTTTGCGAACGCGGGCGAATCCCGTCATGCTGCGGAGCGGTCTGAGGGTTGAGCTCATGGATTCTCCAGCGGATCGGCTTCCAGGAACTGCAATTCGTGCAGGCGCTGGTAAATACCGCCACCCTCCACCAGTTCGTCGTGCGTGCCAATCTCGGTGATGCGGCCGCGGTCCAGCACCACGATCTTGTCGGCCCGCCGCACGGTGCTGAGCCGGTGCGCGATGACTATTACGGTGCGGTTGGCCATCAAATTACCCAGCGCTCGCTGAACAAGCATTTCTGATTCCGTATCCAGGTGCGAAGTGGCTTCGTCCAGGATAAGAATCGGGGCGTCTTTGAGCAGTGCGCGGGCAATGGCGATCCGCTGCCGTTCGCCGCCGCTCAATTTCAACCCGCGCTCACCGAGGATGGTATCGTAGCCCTGCGGCAGCCGCTCGATGAATTCCTCAGCCAGTGCGTTGCGCGCCGCCCGCCGTATCTCGTCAGCGGTGGCCGAACGGCGGCCGTAACGGATGTTTTCAGCAACCGAGGCGTTGAAAAGGAACGGCTCCTGAGCCACTATGCCGATCTGCGCACGCACCGAGGAAAGTTGGAGCTCGCGCAAATCTAACCCGTCGATGCAGACGGCCCCCTCGGTCACGTCGTAAAAGCGCGGCACCAGATTGGCCATCGTAGTCTTACCCGCGCCGCTGGGCCCTACCAGGGCCACCACCTCGCCCGCTTTTACCTCCAGGTTGATGCCCTTCAGCGCGAACCCGTTGCTGGAGGCCGGATAGCGAAAACCGGCCTGGTCGAAAACGATGCTGGAGCGGAAGCCGTCCAACCTCCGTGGGTGGCGGGGTTCTTTGACCAGTTCCACGCGGTCCAGATATTCAAACACCTTTTGCGAAGCGCCCAGGGCCTGCTGAAATATGTTGTGAATTCCCGTAAGACGCTTGACCGGTTCGTAGAGCATCAGCAGAGCGATGACGAAACTGGTGAATTCACCTGCCGACATTTGCCCGGCCTTGATCTGCGTCCGGGCGTAGGTGAGTAAGCCCACAATGGTGATAGCCCCGAAGAACTCGATCAGGGGGCTGGCGATGGACTGCTGCGCCACATAGCGCAGGCTGCTCGACCGCAGCCGCCGCGCCGCTTCGCGGAAACGCCGGGATTCATGCTCCTCGGCCCCGAACGATTTCACCACCTGTTGCCCGCTCAAGGCCTCTTGCAGGATTTGCGTGAGTTCGGCCATGTCATCCTGCGCCCGCCGCGTGGTGCGCCGGATGCGCCGGCCGATGCGCAAGGTGGGAATCAGCACGAACGGCAACAGGGTCAGGCTCACCAGCGCCAGCTTCCAGTCCTTTTGCAGCACTACGGTAAGTAGCGCCAGCACGGTGAAGGATTGCCGCAGCCAGTCGGCCAGCATGTGCGAGGTGGCCACCTGGATCTTGTCGATGTCGTTCATGATCGACGACATCAGCTTTCCGGTGGAGTGGGTTTCGAAAAATTGCGCGTCCTGACGCACCACCTTCTCGAACACTTTCTGGCGCAGGTTGGTGACCGCCGACAGGCCCACATAATTCACCAGATAGGTTCCCAGGTATTCGGAAACGCCCTTCACCAGGAAGACCAGCAGAATGCCGTAAGCCACCATGGTCCATACGTTGTGAATGGAACTGGGTACCAGGTGGTCCAGAAAGATTTCCTTGCCAATCACCGGCAGCTTGATAAGCAGAACCGGAGCGTCGGCAGATCCGGGGTTGAGCACGCGATCGAACACCGGCCCGATCAGCAGCGCGATCATGGCTTGCGCGGCGCCCACGCAGCCCATCAACAGGACGCTTGCCCCCAGCGCCGCCCAGTAGGGCCGCACATAGCGTAACAGCCTTGCCATTTCTTTCATCGAGCCACCTTGCAGAACCAGCAGGGGGCGGGCGCTGCCGCTTCCACACAGCGGCGCTCGCCGGCACGGCTCGCCGGCGCCGCCGGGCATTGTGCGACCGTTCTCACTCTTCAATCCGCGCTTCGTCGATTAGCATCACCGGGATATCGTCCCGGATCGGGTAGACGCGTTTGCATTGTGGGCATTTCAAGCCGCTTTCATCCGGCTTGAGCTCCACCGGCGCCTTGCACAAGGGACACACGAGGATTTCGAGCAGATCCTTGCTAATAGCCATGATAGTCTCCAGTGTACTTCGCGCGCGCCTGCTTGGCGACGACCGCGCGCACTTTTCTTCAACGCGCCATCTCGGCCCGGGCTTTGGCGATCACTTCCAGATATTGTTTCGCCTTGTTTTCGATGCGGTCGTAACGGTCCTCCTTGATGCTGGCCGCATCCACCAGTTCCCCTCCCACGGCTACCGCGCAGGCGCCCGCTTTCAAGAACTCTCCGGCCGTTTCCAGGTTCACCCCGCCAGTCGGAATCATCTCAATCTGCGGGAAGGGGCCTTTCAAAGCCTTGATGTATTTCGGCCCTCCGACATTGCCTGCTGGGAAAATCTTGACGATGTCGGCCCCGGCTTCCCAGGCGGTGAGCACCTCGGTGGGTGTGAGCGCGCCCGGCATGACCACCTTCGAATAACGGCGGGCCATTTCGATAGTGGCGGGACGCAAGCTGGGCGTAACAAAGAATTCCGCACCCGCCAGCATACAGGCGCGCGCCGTTTCCGCATCGAGCACCGTGCCGGCGCCCAGCACCAGTTTGCCGCCGAAAGCGTCGGCCACTTTCTCCAGCGCCCGGATTGCTCCGGGCACCGTCATGGTGATTTCCGCCGCTCGGATTCCGCCGCGGTAAATAGCGTCCACGGCTTTGATGGCGCTTTCTGCGCTGTGGGTGCGGATCACCGGTACAATGCCGATGTCCTTGATAAAGGAGAGCATCGTCTGCTTATCCATGACTCTTTGATTCTACCAAGCCCCGCTCCGGGCGCTTCCGGCATCCGGCCTGCGCGTGAAGTTTCCTATAGCCGCATCAGGTGTTTCACCGATAGGGAGCCGGGTGAGAAAGAGCGACCATAAGGACAGGAGATTCCCGACAACACAGCGTGTCCAAACTGCCGTTAAGCCGGTCTCTGACGACTAAGTTCTCTGTTTTCAATGCATTACTTGTATTCTTGGTGGCTGTTATTGTACTGGCCTACGCCGTCCACCAGGGCCGCCTCAGCCTGCTGGAGGGTGCACTGGTGGTGGCCGTAGTGGTTATCGCCGCCGGATCCATCGCCTGTTTCACCATCTTGCTACTAGTGCGCCCGTTGGCATTGCTGCAAAAGGGGTTGACGGCGGTGGGGGAAGGCCGCTTGGAACCCTTGCAGATCAGCCGCACCGGCGACGAGATTGAGATGGTGGGACAGAGCTTCAACCGCATGATCGAAGCTTTGAAAGCCTCGCGTGAGGAGATACGCTCCCACAACGAACTGCTCGAGGAACGCATACGGCGCCGGACCGAGGATCTGGAGGAGGCCACGCGACGGGCAGAACTGGCCAGCCGCGCCAAGGGCGAGTTTCTGGCCAACATGTCCCATGAATTGCGTACACCCATGACCGGCGTGATCGGTATGATCGAGATGGCGCTGGACGGCGCGCTGACTTCCGAGCAACGCGAACAGTTGGAAACCGCCCACCGCTGCGCCCGCACCCTGCTGGCGCTGCTCAACGACATCCTGGACTTGTCGAAAATTGAAGCCGGCAAAATGGTCATTGAACACATTCCCGTAGACTTGCGGTTGCTGGTGGCCGATTGCGTATTCGCGCTGGAGCCGCTGGCGCGCAGTAAAGGTTTGCGTTTGTCGGTGGAGATTCCGCCGGAGTTCCCCGGCCGGGTGATGGGCGACCCGCTGAGGTTGCGGCAAATTTTGAATAATTTGCTCAGCAACGCCGTAAAATTCACGGAAACCGGCTCCGTAGCCGTGCGCCTTAATGGCGTCCAGGCTGCCGGAACGAACCATTTCGATCTGGAACTGCAAGTGGCCGATACGGGTTCAGGCATTCCCCCCGAGAAGTTGCCCCTGATCTTTGAGAAGTTCACGCAAGCCGATGGAAGCATCAGCCGCCGTTACGGAGGAACGGGACTAGGGCTGGCCATCACCAGCCGGCTGGTTCAGATGCACGGCGGCCGGATCCGCGTGGAGAGCGAAGTGGGTCGCGGCACCACTTTTTTCATCTCCCTGCGACTTGAATTGGCGCCCTCGGAAGCGTCGGGTCCGCAGTTGCCTTCCCTTCCGCAAACATCCTGCGCGCGTGTCCAATCCTCCGGCATGTCGTTGCTGTTCGTGCAGCTTTCTCCAGCCCGGCTGGAGAGGCTGCGCGCCGCGGCCGAACGCGGCGATGCGGCGGCCATCCTTCAGGAGGCGCGCCATCTCGAGGCGGCTGCCGAGCGGTTGGCCGCGCCGGAGGTTTCCGCCAGCGCCCGCCGCATTATACAGGCCACCGAGCAGGGGGACCTTCAGGCGGTGCGCGAAGATCTAATGCGCCTCAGCCGGGCTCTTTGCCCGGCCCAGATGGAAACGGGCTCTCATTGCGCCGGCGCGGCTACGCACTGCTAAGCTCTATGTTCTGTCGTCAGGCGGCGGCGCGGATCAGATCCCCGCCGTGCTGGACAACCTCCCAACTGGTACCGATATTGCCGATGGAAAAGCGTATGGCGTAGCGGCCTTTGAGTACCGTGCCCGAGAAGAACACCTTGCCGGAGGCGTTCACCTTCTCAACGAGCCTCTGGTTGTCTTCGTCAGAAGCGCGCAAGCGGAAGCACACCACCGACAACGGAGTAGGGGCCACGATCTCGAACCGAGGATCCTCGCCGATGGCCTTCGCCAGTTGTTGTGCCCACTGGATATGGTTGCGCAGGATCTGCTGCAAGCCCTGGCGGCCGAAGTAGCGCATCACAAACCAGAGCTTCAAGGAACGGAAGCGGCGTCCCAGTTGGAGGCCGTAGTCCATGAAGTTGAC
>CAYSBM010000150.1:0-7396 GCA_964429095.1 uncultured Solibacteraceae bacterium
CATTCCTGTTCTTGCCGAAGAATTGCCAATTGCCGTTCCACGCGCTCTATGGCCTCGTCCAGGGATTTCACCGGTTCGTTCACAGCTCCCGCCTCCTCCTTGCCATGTAGTTCGAAACGAACGCACCCAAGAGCAGTATCAGAAATATCTCCATGCCTATCCCTCCCCCGCGCGCGGGCGTTATCAAAAGTTAGCCCGCCTGCTCGTCCATGAATATGACCGGTATTCCCCGATGCCTGGCGAAATCGACCTCGATTCGGCAGCCTTCCGACCGGCGCCAGTCGCCGAACACCCACAGCTCGTCCACCAGGGAAAGCAGCCGCAGGCAGCACTCGAACACGAAGGTCTGGTCCCCCGCCGGGTCCATGAAGCCGAATGCATGAATCGGCGAAAACGGAATAACCTGGCCTTTTTCCGCGATGCTTTGGCATATCTTCGTCACTTTTTTCACGTTTTCCGCAACATTGCCCCGCAGGGGGTGCGCCACATAGACCGATTTCACCGGTTAAGCCCTCCCGCTGTTTACTCTTTCAATTCTCGCCTTCAGCGCGTTCATAAGTCTGTCCTGTGTTCCGCTCTTGTCTTCCAGGGCGGCGATCACGTCTTCGTCGACGCCGCCTTCGACAGCTAAGTGATGGATAATCACCTTCTCGGCCTGACCCTGCCGGTGCAGCCGCTTGTTGGCCTGCTGATAGAGTTCCAGGGACCAGTTCAGACCAAACCAGATAACGTGGTTGCCCCCTTTTTGCAGGTTCAGGCCGTAGGCCGCGCTCGCCGGGTGCGCAAACAGGATATCAATCTTACGGGCATTCCAGTCTTCCTCGTCTTGGGGCCCGCGGAGTTCCCGCACCCGCAGGCCGCTTCCTTTCAGCGCCGCTTTAAGCCGCGCCAGATCGTGCTGAAAGTTATAAAACACCAAGGCCGGCTTGCCGTTCAAACCCTCCACAAGTTCCAGGAACGCCTCGATCTTGCAACAGTGTATTTCCACCGCTTCCCGCTTCTCGTCGTACACCGCCCCGTTGCAAAGCTGCAGCAGCTTGTTCGTCAGCACTGCCGCGCTACCGGCGTCTATCGTGGTCTCGTCCACTTCCAGCAGCATTTCCCTCTCCAGCTTCTCGTAAGCCGCCTTGGCCTTGGCGTCCAGAACCACCGGCCTCGTAACCGTGATGCAGTCCGGCAGTTCCAGGTAGTCCTCCGCCTTCATGCTCACGCAGATATCGCCAATCAGCCGCTGAATAATCTCGTCCGCCCCCGGCTTCGGCGCATAGCTGAAAACATGATCCCGATCCCGCTGGTCCGGCTCGAAATACCTCTCCCGGAAGTGCGTGATTTTCCTGCCCAGCCGCTCGCCCTCGTCCAGCAGATAGATCTGCGCCCACAGGTCAAGCAGGCCGTTCGGCGCCGGCGTGCCGGTCAAACCCACCACCCGGGCAATGTGCTTGCGCACCCAGGTCAGGGCTTTGAAGCGCTTGGCCTGGTGATTCTTAAAGCTCGAAAACTCGTCAAGCACCACCATGTCGAACGGCCAGGCGTTCCGGTAATACTCCACCAGCCACGGGACGTTCTCCCGGTTGATCACCCACACGTCGGCCGGCGTGTTCAGCGCCTTGATGCGCTTGGCCGCCGTACCCAGCACCGGCACGACCCGCAGCAGCTTCAGGTGGTCCCATTTCGCCGCTTCCTTGCTCCACGTTATCTCCGCCACCTTCTTCGGCGCCCCCACCAGCACCTTCGACACCGCGAACCGGTTGTATTTCAGGTCGTTGATTGCCGTCAGGGTTATGACCGTCTTGCCCAAACCCATGTCCAGGAATAAGCCTAACGCCTCATCGGCCAGCAGCCGGTTAATGCAATAGCGCTGATACGCGTGAGGTATGAATTTCACGTTGTTCACCTGCCGGCCATAAACTCATCCACGCCCTGCTTGCTGTCGATGACAACCACCTCAAAGCCAAGGGCTTTTAGTTTTCTCTGCTGCGCCTTCTGCAGCGCCGTCGGCTCCTTCCCCGGCGCCTTCAGTTCAGCGAAGGCAACCCTACCGCCAGGCAGCAGCACAATTCTGTCCGGCACCCCGGCATTGCCAGGAGAGACGAATTTATATGCTATCCCTCCCGACTCTTTTACCCGGCCTCGAAGATACGCCTCGACGATTTTTTCCCTCATCCCGAATCAACCCTTTCCGAAAATCAGCGCTGTTACTTTCGCTACCTTTTTTTCCTTATACGTATACGCGTATGGGCGCGTAGGCGCGTGTATGTGCGCGCGCACTCTATATTTTCTTTATTTTTTATTTTTATAGAAAAGAAAGTAACAAAAGTAACAGAAGGCTTCTAGCCCAGCAAACACGCTATCTCAGGGGTGTTACTTTCGAAAGTAACAAAAGTAACGAAAGTAACAGCGACTTTTTAAAGTAACAGTGAAAGTAACGGCAAAGTAACAGGCGAAAGTAACAGTTTTTAAGCCCTGTTCCCTCTGTTTTTATAATTAATTGAAAAACAAAAGTAACGAAAGTAACAGGAGACTTTCAGCCCAATAACCGCGCTATCTCAGGGGTGTTACTTTCTATAGCAATGAAAGTAACAGTTCAAGCCCTTATAAACCCTTTTTGCAGTCCATACGGCACCCCAAAACGCAACCCGTTTTGACTTCTTTGCCATCCCGGCAGCGTCGCCAATATAGAGTTTATTTCAATAGCGTCCGCCCGCTTCATGTATTTTAAGTCCCCTTTTAAGCATTCGCACCACACCTCCAAGGCGCATATCCGGTCTCTTTCCGCAGTCTCAACGTCTCCCCGGCCGAACTCCCCAGACCAATATAATAATCTTTCAGGCAGCGTCAGCTTGTCCCAATTAAGCGGCACCCGCCGTTCCACGAATTCGCGGATAACCCCTTCTTTAGCGCTGCTTTCCCGGTGACTTTCCTGTTCCTGTTTGGCTTCCTCCTCAACCTCTCCGGTCAAATACAACGTTTCGCCCAATTGCCAATAGCAAAACGCCTCGGCCCATATTTGCGGCACTTCCTCCTCCAGCTGCTTAAATACGTTTTTCGTTGGCGACTGCACGCCAACATCCACCGGCCAAAAGCGGCGGTTGCCTGTGCGATCTCGTAAGAATTCGGTGTCATTTGTAGTACCGAAGAACACGCACCGCCGCGGATAGGCTTTTGTCCGGCGCCCGAAAGGCTCACGGTAGATATCCTCCACCCGGCTTAAAAACTGCTTGACGGCGTTGGTTTCCGACTTGGTAAGCCCGTTCAGTTCGCCAAGTTCATTTATCCATATCCCCTGAATCATTTCAGAGGCCTCTTTGCCTTCGAACGTCTGCAGGCTGTCGGAATACCAGCGCCGGCCCAAAAGCCGCAGGAAAGTGCTTTTACCGAGGCCCTGCGGCCCCGCGAGAATCGGCATATAGTCATATTTGCAGCCCGGGTGCATGGCGCGGGCCACGGCAGCCGTCAAGGCCTTGCGAATGACCGCCCGGGTATATGGGGTGTCTTTAGCCCCCAGGTAGTCGATCAGCAGCGTGTCAAGCCGTTTCACGCCGTCCCACTCAAGTCCGGTTAGATAGTCCCGCACTTCATTAAAGGTGTGTTTATGAGCGCACAGCGCCACAGCATCGAAAATGCGGTCTTTGCCGGTGATGCCGTAAGTTCGCTCCAGGTAATGCCTAAGTCCGGCGTCGTCCACGTCCGTCCACTGGCGGCGCTCCGCCCGGCTGTCCCACGGCAGCGGGCCCAGCGACACCCCCCGGTTGGCGAATTCGTCAAAGGCGATCCTGCCTTTAAGCAGGGGATCGTTTTCGAGGATGATCAATACATTGTCCGTGGTTTTCGCCGGCGCGCCCGTGGTGGAACTTACGGCCAGCTTGCCAATCCAGTTTGCCGTCTCTTCCCCAGCCGCCGACGGCGGCGCCGAGAAGTCCTCTGTGGCGCGTTCGTACCTCTCCTGGTTAAGCAAAGCAGCCACTGGCGTATCGGCCACGGCAAGCTCGCACATGGCCGCGTAGGACGGCAGTTTATTGGTCGGGGTGTCCGGTTTGGCGTCGTCGTCGCGCTCGGCGAACCGGTGCAGGCGGACCAGGTCGAAAGAGTTGACCAAGCGGCCGCCGGCCGGGTCGGTGGCGTGGTGGGAATAGAGGAAAGCGCCGTTGTCGTACACCACGGCCCCGCCTACGGTTGATCCACCGGTGTAGGTGTAGCGCCCCGGGCTGCCGTCGCAGGGCTCGTATACGCCCGGCAGAAAGGTTTCCATGGCTTTATATATGTCGTATATCCGGCAGAAAGCGCCGACGACGCCCGTCTTTTCCGTCGGGTCCCCCTGTTTGGCAGCGAGCTTCGCATGCGTCTGCCGGGCGCCGGGCGCCTCCGGCCACTCGGCCACATTGCGCCAATCCACATAGGTGGCCAAGAGCCCGTCCACGTTCAGAAAGGGCTTGTCCCCGTACTGATAAACGTACTGGCTGTCCTTGCAGCAGCTTGGCCAGTACATGAGCCGCGACGCTTCGAAGGTGGTGGGGTCGCACAATTCTATGCCGATGATGTCGGCCAGTTTGCGGGCAAGCGGTTCATATTCATCGGTTGACGCCGTTCGGTTCAGCGGCACAAGCACCCTTAAGCGCGGCCCGGCCTCCGTGTGCTTCCGGGTGGAGTACGCGGCGTAGGCGCAGCCCAGGGCCTCCAGCCGGCGCAGGGCGTCCTGCGTGCCGCCCGGCTGGATGTTATCAAGGTCCAGGGTGATGACATCCCGGCCGGTCACGGCGCCGGCCTTGCGGCGTCCGCCGGCCAGGGAGCCGGCCACAAACCCGCCCACGTCCTTCAGGTCGTCCTGGCGGCCTTTGGGCAGGGCCAGGTACTCGGCCATGGTTTCGGCGCCGCGCACGGGCACCCGCAGCCTCTCCACCATCTCGGACCAGTACAGCGTCTGCGCCGGCCAGCGGGCGGCCTTGCGGCTGCCGGCGGCGGATATCGTGATCTGTCTGTCGTATAGGAGCATACTGGGTTACTCCTTTTTATAGTATTCGGTCACAAACCCGTCGGCCCGGAGCAGGAGCCCCGGGGCCCAGGCGATCGGCCGCCCCATCAGTCCGGTCACCGCGTCCAGGTCAACCTCATTTCTCGGCACTTCGAGCACCACCTCGTCGTGGACGTGCATGACGATTTTATACCCGGCGGCGGCAAGGCGCATCAGGCTTTCGGACAGGCAGTCCCGGGCGATCGCCTGGACGCAGTTCTCGACGAGTTTCCCCCCATACGTCGCGATGGTTTCCCACTTCTTGGTGTCCTGGTTGATGCCGTGATAGTGGACGGCTTCCCTTCCCCGGTCGTTTTGGCAAATGAAGGGCTTCGCATAAAATAGCTTGCGGCCGCTCGGCAGGGTAACGGTCAGAAAGTCCTGCCGGGCGTCAAAGTCGCCTTCCCGGGCCAGAATCAGGCCTTTGACCCCTGCCGCCTGCCCCGTGCGCACGACCTCGAGCGCGGCGTTCTCCAGGCTGTACCAAAGGTCAACGATTCTTTTGTTGGCCGCTCGCCAGCGGAGCACCATTTCCGGCAGTTCCTCCTCGGTCAAGCCCATGTCCAGGGCGCCCATGGCGATGAGCGCCCCGGACGCGCCTTGGTAGCCAAGCGCCAATTCAGCCACCTTCCCCTTTTGCCGCAGTTCATATTCCGGGTTGCCCTTGGCGATTTTCTCGACCGGCACGCCGAACATCTGGCTGGCCGAGGCTTCGTAGATTTTGCCGTGGGTGGCGAACACCTCGAGACGCCACTGCTCCCCGGCCAGCCAGGCGATTATGCGGGCCTCGATGGCCGAAAAGTCGGCCACGACGAACACATGGCCGGGCGCCGGGATGAAGGCCGTGCGGATGAGCTGGGACAGGGCGTCAGGCACATTGCCGTAAATCAGTTTCAGGGCGTCCACTTTTTTGGCTTTGACGCAGTCGCGGGCATGAGAGAGAGTCTCAAGGTAATTTCGTGGCAGATTCTGCACCTGCACCAGCCGGCCGGCCCAGCGTCCGGTCCGGTTGGCGCCGTAAAACTGCAGCAGCCCCCGGACGCGGCCGTCAGCGCATACTGCCTCCCGCATGGCCATGTACTTTTTGACGCTGGTTTTGGCCAGTTCCTGGCGGATTTCCAGCATGCGCCGGACGGTGTCGCTATTCGTTGCCTTGATCAGTTCCGCAACGGTGTTTTTTTGAAGATCGGAAATTTCTTCGCCCGTCTCTTCCGTTAACCACGTGGATAGCTGTCTGACGCTTTTCGGGTTTTCCAGTCCAGACAGCCCTATGGCCTCGGTCATCAATTCGCCGCCGACAACCGTGTCGCAGTGCAGGGCTCCTTCAACCAGGCCGGTGTCCACGGCCACCCCGTAGGCGTTGATTTGCTGGTCAAGCTCCCAGAGTTTTTGTTCCCGCTCCGGCACGGCGAAGGCGGACAGGCGCCGCTCTATCTCCATTTCGGCGACAACGTCCTGTTTGCAATATTCTTTGAACAGTTGCCATTTTTCCGGCTCATGGTGCGGCAGTGTTCTCGTCCGATACCCGTTTTTGTTCGTCGGATTCGCCGGCACGCAAAAAGTCCTGATCAATGCCGACCCTATGCTCATTTTCCGCTTATCTTCAGGAAGTCCCAGAGCCGCCGCCGTAGCCGCAAGGCCCGCCGTGTAGCCGCAGTAGAGGCCGTGCAGCATTGTGCAGCGCCACTGGTCCAGGGGGGAGTAATAGAACTTGTTGAGGCAATACCATTCAAACGGCGCGTTGTATGCGTGTTTCACCACAGCGGGATCTTGCAGCGCGGCCACAATATCCGGCGGCAGCCCCTCCCCGCACGCGAGGTCAATTACTTGTACCGGTCTTCCATCAAGAGAATAGGCAAACAAAAGGATTTGGAAGTCGGTGGACTGTACATATTTGTACAGTCCGCTCTTTTTGATGTCGACGCTGCTAAACGTTTCGATGTCAATATTCAGGTGGCGCTTCACAGCCCCATCACGCCGCCCAGCAGCGGTTTGCCGGTGATTGGGTCAACCTGCGCCGGCTGCTGATACGCGGGTTGCTGCGGGACGGCCGGCGTGAAAGCCGACGGCTGCGGGTAACCCGGCTGCGCGGGGTAAGCGTACGCCGGCTGCTGATAGCCTGGCTGCGGATACGCGGGAGCCGCGGGGAAACCGGCGGCGGCCCCCAAGTCGGCGTTTGCGGACGTGCGTCCGCCCAAAGGTTCGCCGTCTTCCAGCTTCTGCACGTTGCCCAGGCCGCAGCCGATGCCTTTTTTGCCGCTGTTGTTATACGGGAAAAAGGTGACTGATACCCTGGCATAGATGCCGGAATACACCTCGGACTGATTGATGATCGGATTGAGCCCTGTGTCCACGATCTCGGGCACCTGCTTGGACGAGGCCGTGAAT
>CAYSBM010000151.1:0-5377 GCA_964429095.1 uncultured Solibacteraceae bacterium
GAGGGTGGATAAGGTGGTGAGCACGGGATTTTGCGGCGCCCTGGACGAGGCGCTGAAGCCGGGAGAAGTGTTCGTAGCCACCCAGGTGGTGGATGCGGATGGGGCACCGGTTTGCGAGGCGGGCGACCCCGGCGCCCGGCGCCCACACAGCAGGGGCGTACTGGCCAGTGTGAACCGCGTGGTTTCCAGCGAAGCTCAACGGCGGGCTCTTCACGAGCGCGGCGCAGCGGTAGTGGAGATGGAGGCCGCCGGTGTGGCAAGGTGGGCACAGGAGCGCGGCTTGCCGTTTTATTGCGTGCGGGCCGTTACGGACACGGCAAGAGAGCATTTTTCGATCGACTTTGACGCCACCCGCGACGCCGAGGGCCGCTTCCAACGGCGGCGGATCTGCCTGGCGGCTTTGAGACAGCCATGGCAGGGCGTGCCGGAACTGGTAAAGTTTGCCTGGCGGGCGCGGCGCTGCTCGCAAGCATTGGGAGAGTTTCTTGCAGACTGCACGTTCTAGTTCGAGCGTTCCCTCGCGAATGCGGGCGGCGGTTTACCGTGGTCATGGGGAGATTCGCATCGAGGAAGTTCCGACCCCCACAATTGGGCGGGGCGAGTTGCTGCTCCGGGTGGAAAGCTGCGGCATCTGCCACACGGATCTGAAGAAGGTTGAGTATGATCTTCTGCCCCCGCCCCGCATTTATGGGCATGAGACGGCCGGAGTTGTGGTACAAATAGGCGAAGGCGTAACGGGTTTTCAGGTGGGCGACGCGGTGGTCGCTTTCCACCATGTTCCGTGCCTGAACTGCTTTTACTGCCGGCGCAAGCTCTACGCGCAGTGCGAAGTTTATAAGCGCGTGGGCATTACGGCGGGGTTCGAGCCGGCCGGCGGAGGGTTTGCGCAATACGTCCGCATTATGGATTGGATCGTTGAACGCGGGGTCATTAAGATTCCGGCAGGGGTGCCGTTTGACCGTGCCTGCTGGGTGGAACCTGTAAACACTTGTCATAAAGCAGTGGTTCAGGCCGACCCGCAGCCGGACGAATTGGTGCTGATCCTCGGCCAGGGCCCGATCGGGCTGTTGTTTACCATGCTGGTCCGCCGCAGTGGCGCCACCGTCGTAACGACCGATACGATTGCGTGGCGGCGAGAGTTGTCGGTCCGGTTCGGAGCTGCGGAAAGTTGGGACCCGCGGGCGGCGGACGTCCGGCGGGCGGTTCTGGCCAGATCGGAGGGGCGGGGAGCGGATTTGGTGATCATGGCCGCGTCAGCTCCGGGATTGACCGCCCAGGCCATGAGTTGCTCGAGACCGGGCGCTAGGATCCTGTTGTTCGCCCAGACTTCCGATCAGGAGCGGGTGGAGTTTTCCGGGGCCGACATCTGCAAGCAGGAACGCACCATATTCGGCGCCTATAGCGCCAGCATCGATCTTCAAAGTGAGTCCGCAGCGCTGGTTTTTGGCGGCGCGCTCCCGGTCGAGGAACTTATCAGCGACCGTTTGCCGCTGGACCGCATCATGGAAGGCATTCATAAGGCCTTGCATCCAGACGGCCAATCAATGAAAATAGTCGTTCAACCTCAAAGGTGGTCTTAAACAATATGCAGCAGATGATGGCTGCGGTACTTTACGGGAAAGAGAGCCTGCGAGTCGAGCCGGTAGCAGTGCCGCAGATTGGCAAGGGGGACGTCCTTGTCCGAGTGAAAGCGGCTTTGACCTGCGGCACCGATGTGAAGGTGTTCCGACGGGGTTACCACGCGCGCATGATTGTTCCTCCGGCGCTGTTCGGGCATGAACTGGCGGGCGATATCGTCGCAACTGGGGAAGAAGTCACCAATTTCAAAGTCGGCCAACGCGTCGTAGCCGCCAACTCTGCCCCGTGCATGGAGTGTTTCTACTGCCAGCGCGGCGCGGAGAACCTGTGTGAAGACTTGCTGTTCAACAACGGAGCGTACGCCGAATACATCCGGATTCCAGCCCGCATCGTGCAGCGCAACCTCTACGAGATTCCGGCGCATGTCAGCTACCGGGACGCCGCATTGGTGGAGCCGCTGGCCTGCGTGCTGCGCGGATTCGAAGAGACCGGCGTGAAACCGGGCGACAACGTGGTGGTTCTGGGCTTGGGCCCCATCGGTTTGATGTTTGTGCGGCTGGCGAAGCTGTACGGCACCCGTGTCATCGCCGTGGGGCGGCGCCGCACGCAGATCGAGCGCGCCGCGCGCATGGGCGCCGACGAAGTCATATCGAGCCATTCAACGCCCGATCCGGTGCAGCCGGTCCGCGACTTCGCCACGGGACGCGGCGTGGACGTCGCCATTGAGGCGGTGGGCAAACCTGAGACCTGGCAACTGGCCGTGAAAATGGTTCGCCGCGGCGGAACTGTCAACTTCTTCGGCGGGTGCCCGGCCGACAGCCGGATTACTCTGGACACTTCGCTGCTTCACTATTCGGAAATCACCTGCAAGGCCAGCTTCCACCACACGCCAGCCTATATTCAGAAGGCGTTGGATATCGTTTCGCGCGGACAGATTTCGGCGCAGGACTTCGTCAACCGCGAGGAGCCGCTCACTAACCTCCTCGAAGTGATGCAGTACCTGATGAGCCATAACGGCCATTTGAAGACGGCCATCATTCCGTAGCCTTGGGCAACTACTTTCTGCTCCCGGCGGATTATCTTCGCTCGCCGCAGGCTTGCGGCCATAAGGCCGCCCAGCGGGAAGCTCTGGCCTACACCCGCTGGCTGGCCCGCGCGCATTACGAAAACTTCCACGTCGTTTCGTTTCTGCTCCCCCGGCGGCTGCATCAGGATTTTTTCAACGTCTATGCCTTCTGCCGCTGGGCGGATGATCTGGGCGACGAGATCGGCGACACGGCCGAGAGCCTGCGGTTGCTGGCCTGGTGGCGCGGCGAGCTCGAGCGCATGTACGCGGGCCAGGCGACTCACCCCGTTTTTGTTGCCCTCCAGCAAACCGTGGCGCGCCACGGTTTGCCCATTGAGCCTTTCGAACACCTGATCCGCGCGTTCGAGCAGGACCAGCGCGTCACGCGCTATCAGAGCTGGGAGGAAGTGCTCGGCTACTGCCGTTATTCCGCCAACCCCGTGGGGCGCCTGGTGCTTCATCTTTGCGGATATACGGATGTGGAACGCCGGAGGCTGAGCGATGCCACCTGCACGGCGCTGCAACTGGCTAATTTCTGCCAGGACGTGTCCGTCGACCTCGTCAAAGACCGGGTCTATCTGCCGCTGGAGCTGCTCAGGCGGCACGGCTGCGCGCTCGAAGACCTTATGGCGCGGAAAGCCACGCCGGCCTTTCGGGCCGCCATGCGCGAGGCCGTGGATCGTGCGCGCACGCTGTTTCTGGAAGGCCTGCCGCTGGCGGGGATGCTCGACCGGCGCCTTGCCGTGGACATAGAATTGTTCAGCCGCGGCGGAATGCGCATTCTGGACAAGATTGAACGGCAGAATTACGACGTGCTGACGCAAAGGCCGTCCATATCGGGTAGGGAGCGCGCTGGTTTGCTGTTGAGAGTCCTGCTGCATCAAGCCCTCAGGAAGGCTGCATGAGCGATACCGCGGAGGCATCTTTCCGTTACTGCCGCCGCGTAGCTCGAACGCGGGCCCGGAATTTCTACTATTCATTCCTTCTGTTGCCCCGTGCTGAGCGCGACGCCATGTGCGCCATCTACGCTTTCATGCGCTACTGCGACGACCTAAGCGACGATCCGGATCAGGCCGACGCGCGCGCCGCCATCCAGCGCTGGAGCGCCGATCTGGAAAGCGCATTGGCGGGGCAGGCGCCCCCGCATCCGGTCTGGCCGGCCTTCTGCGCCACGGTTTCCCGCTACCGAATTCCCCATCAGTACTTCCGTGAGATGATCGCCGGAGTGTCCAGCGACCTGGAACCGCGCATCTTTGAGACCTTCGAGGATCTCAAGAGGTATTGCTACCAGGTGGCTTCGGTTGTGGGCCTATGCGTGATTCACGTCGCCGGTTTCGACTCGCCCGAAGCGCCGCGCCTGGCCGAGGATTGCGGCGTGGCGTTCCAGCTCACCAACATTCTTCGCGACGTCAGCGAAGACGCCGCGCTCGGCCGCATCTATCTGCCGCAGGAAGATCTGGCGCGCTTCGGTGTCCCGCCGGAGACGCTCTCAAGCCCGCGGCCTACGCCGGAATTTCTCAGCCTGATGCGCTTTGAGGCCGCGCGCGCCAGACAGTATTACGCCCGCTCGGCGCCGCTCGCCGGCATGGTGCGGCCGTGCGCGCGGCCCATGTTGCGCGCCATCATCGCCATCTATTCGCGCCTGCTGGACCGCATCGAGCGCTCGGGCTTCGACGTATTGGGCCGCCGCATCAGTCTGCCCGCCTGGGAGAAAGTCTGGCTGATGCTGCGTTCAGCCGCCAGTTGAGTAAAATAGTCCCATCCGTTCGCCAGGAGGCGCCAATGCGCATATTGTTGCTGTTTTGGGTCCTTTCCGCCGCCTTATGGGCCGCCGCGGGCCAGCAGGTGGTTGACATAGGGAACCGCCTGGAATTGTTCGTTGATGGATACCTGATCAGCGAAATGAAAGGAGTTACGCTGCGTCTCAACCCCCCACAGGAGGCCGGCGTCGCGCTGATCTTCGACCGGCCCTGGGAAGGAAACACCAGCACTTATTGCACGATTATCAAGGATGAGGATCGTTACCGGCTGTACTATCGCGGGTCGTCGGATCCCGCCTATGCGCCGACGGCGCTATTGCGTCCCGCTGAAAAAGTGGTTCCCGCACATCCTGAGGTCACCTGCTACGCCGAGTCGGAGGACGGCATCCGATGGACCCGGCCTGAGTTGGGGCTGGTGGAGTTTCAAGGCTCACGCGCCAATAACATCATTCTGGCCGAAGCCGCCGTGCACAACTTCGCGCCTTTCAAGGACGCCAATCCGGCCTCGCCGGCCGCGGCGCGCTATAAGGCTGTGGGCGGAAGCGGCAAGCTATTCGCTTACCAGTCGGCCGACGGAGTGCGCTGGACCAAGATGCGCGCTGAGCCCGTGATTACCGACGGAGCCTTCGATTCGCTTAACGTGGCCTTTTATGACACCGTGCGCGGCGAGTACGTGGCCATCTACCGCGATTTCCGGTACGGCATCCGGACGGTGAAATTCGCCACGTCGCAGGATTTTCTCAACTGGACTCCGGGCGTGTGGGCCGATTACGGTTCGTCTCCGCTTGAACAACTTTACACCAATGCGACCACGCCCTACTTCCGTGCGCCCCACATCTACCTGGCTTTCCCCAAGCGATTCGTGGCGCAGCGCACCGCTCTGGCCGAGTCTCCCAAGCCCGGCATATCCGAGACGGTCCTTATGACCAGCCGCGACGGCATCCACTGGGACCGCCGCTTCATGGAAGCGCTG
>CAYSBM010000151.1:5387-7391 GCA_964429095.1 uncultured Solibacteraceae bacterium
CACCATGGCTGCCACCAACCTGGTGCCTACCGGGCCCGACGAGATGTCCCTTTACGTCGACCGCGATTACAACTGGCCAACGAACCGCCTGGTGCGGTACTGGTGGCGCACCGACGGTCTGGTGAGCGTCCACGCCGGCGCAGAGGGCGGTGAAATGGTGACCAAGCCCATGCGCTTCCAGGGGACCCAACTCGTGCTGAACTATGCGACTTCGGCCGCCGGCAGCGTTCGCGTCGAGATCCAGGACGAGCATGGCAACCCCCTGCCCGCTTACCGCCTGGAAGATGCGAGACTCCTATTCGGCGACAAGATCGAGGAGAGCTTCGGCGTGAAACAACTCCAGGGCGCCGTGATTCGCCTGCGCTTCGTCATGAAAGACGCCGACCTGTATTCGATCCGCTTCCGCTGAGAAGACACTGGCGGGCCGCCAGGCCGCAATTCAGTACAATGGTTCGGTCCTGATGGGCACTCATACTACGCGTCTATTGGCGATGAGCCCGGTGGATCTGGTTATCGTCGTCCTCTACGTTATTCTCGTGCTGGCCATCGGTTTCTACCTGAAACGCCACGCGGCCACCGGTGAGAGTTTTTTCATGGCCGGGCGCGAAATGACGGCGTGGGTCGCGGGGCTGGCTTTCATCTCGGCCCCCCTCGGCTCCGTCGAAATGATGGGCGGGGCGGCCGCCACTTACCAGTACGGCATGCTGGCCGCCCACGCTTACCTGATTGCCGCCATTCCGGCGATCCTGTTTCTTGCTGTGGTGATGCTGCCCTTCTATTACATCTGCCGGACGCATTCGGTGCCCGGCTACCTGCGGCTGCGTTACGGCGAGCCGGCGCGGGCGGTCTCGGCGGTTTCATTCGCCTTGATGACCATCCTAATGAGCGGCGTGAACATGTATTCGATGGCCGTGGTGATGAAGGTCATCCTTGGCTGGGACCTGCACTTCAGCATTTGGGTTTCTTCGCTTACGGTGGCCATATACGTGGCCGCGGGAGGACTGCTCTCGGCGATCTTCAATGAAGTCCTCCAGTTCTTTCTGATCTGGCTGGGAACGCTGCTCATCCCGATTCTTGGATTGATGGAATGCGGCGGGTGGAGCGGCATGATCCGGCGCATCACGGCGAACTTCGGCCCGGGCTACACGCACTTGTGGAGCACATTGGGTTCGTTTGAAGGCAACGCCATGGGCACGCACTGGACCGCCATCGGCTTCGGCTGGGGGCTGGCGCTGTCGTTTGGATACTGGACCACCGACTTTCTTGTGGTGCAGCGGGTGATGACGGCCAAGGACCTGCGTTCAGCCAAAATGGGCACGGTGATTGGTGCGGCTTTGAAAATGATGGTGCCTCTCATTGTGATCATCCCCGGCCTGCTGGGGCTGGCGCTGCTGCCCGCCCGTTTGGCGCCAGAAAGCGAGGCGCTGGCCACCGGCGCACACAGCTTCAATGAGGTGCTGCCGCTAATGCTGGCGCGCTATTGCGGGCCTGGGCTGTTGGGACTGGGCGTCGTGGCGCTCATTGCCGGCTTTATGAGCGGCATGGCGGGCAACGTCAGCGCGGTCGCCACTGTCTGGACCTATGACATCTATAAGCCGCTGTTGCACACCAGCGCCAGCGACGCGCATTACGTCCGCATGGGCCGCTGGTGCACTATGATGGGGGTTTTCATCAGCGTGGGCACGGCCTACCTGGTGATGCTGTTTTCCAGCATCATGGTCTACGCGCAAGTCCTGTTCGGATTCTTCATCGTGCCGCTGTTTGGTGTGGTCATCCTGGGTATGTTGTGGAAGCGCGCGACGGGGGCGGGCGGATTTTGGGGGTTGCTGGCGGGGACTTTGTCGAGCATCGGCATGTGGAGCTGGGTGCAGATGGATGCTCGAGCCTTGCAAATCATCGCACTGGCGCCGCATGCCACCGAACTAGCCGAAAACTCCTACCGCGCCATTTGGACGCTCTCCATCACCGTGCTAGGGACCGTTGCGGTAAGCCTGGCGACCAAGC
>CAYSBM010000152.1:0-5188 GCA_964429095.1 uncultured Solibacteraceae bacterium
TTGCAACTTCTTGGCTTGTTGAAGGAGGCGCTGGATGAGCAGTGTGCTAACCGGAATCTTGCTGGTATTAGCCGGCGGCGGCATGCAGGGTAGTTTCGGTGTGCCCCAGAAATATGTGAAGGGGTGGTCATGGGAGAAGACGTGGTTATTGTATTCCATCTCCGGCATGATTGTGTGTCCCTGGCTGCTGGTCGCCGCCTTGATTCGTGAACCGTTGACGGTGTATGCCAACGTGCCCATCGCGGTGTCGTTCCGCACCGCTTTGTTCGGTATGGGTTGGGGCGTGGGGGCGGTCTTTTTCGGATTGGGCATGGCCTATGTGGGAATCGCACTGGCGTTCGCCATCATCATCTCGCTGGTGGCGGCGGTGGGCACGCTGGTGCCCATGCTGGTGTTGCACCCGGAACAGATGGGCACGATGAAGGGCACTTTGGTGATGGTGGGTCTGGCCATCGTGATTGCCGGCGTGGCCCTGTGTGCGCGCGCCGGTTCCCTGAAACAGACCGCTGTGGTGGAAGGGCCGGGTAAGGAGAAAAAGTTTCTCACGGGCTTGTTGATCTGCATCGCCAGCGGCGTCATGTCCTCGATGATGAATTTCAGCTACGCCTTCGGCGACCGGATTTCAGCGGAAGCTGCGCGGCTCGGCGCGGATCCGGGCAACTCCTCGATTGCGATCTTCGCCGTGGCCACTACCGCCGGCTTTGTGATCAACGCCGCTTATTGTCTGTACTTGCTGGCCAAGAACCGCTCCTGGCGGGGGCAGATGCCCTCAGCCAACGGGAAGAACCTTGTGTACTCGTTGGCCATGGGCGCCTTATGGCTGGGTGGCTTCTTCCTTTACGGGCAGGGCGCTACGGCGCTCGGCGAGCTCGGCCCGGTTCTCGGTTGGCCCTTGTTTATGACCGTCATGGTTCTGGTGGCTAACTTCTGGGGTCTGGTCACCGGCGAATGGAAGGGCGCCGGCGCTCGCGCCCTGGGTTATCTGGCTGCGGGGACCGGCGTCATGATCGCCGCCATGATTGTAATTTCAATGGCTGCCCGCGCTTGAGGAGGAATATGTCATGCATGCGAGATTGTCGAGGCGCGAATTGGCGATGTTGACCACGGCCGGGCTGGGGCGCTCCGAACAAGGGGCGGCTCCAGCTTACACCGGTCCGCTGGACGGGTTTCAGAACAAGGTGGACATGGAGACGTTTGATCCGGTTGTTTGGAGCTTGAAGCGTTACCAGTCCGCGCCTTTGCGCATGAGTTTCAAGGCCGCCACACGCCGGCAAGCCGTCCAGTGGCAAGGGCGGCTGCGTGCGAAACTGATCGAGCTGATGGGCGGTTTTCCCAAGGCGGACGCCTCACCGCGCGCGGTGACGCTCGAAACGCGCGAGTTCCCGTCCTACGTCCGCGAGAAATTTGTTTTTGAAAGCCGGCCCGGCCTCACGGTGCTGGGCTACCTGCTCCTGCCCAAGACCGGCCGGCCGCCTTATCCAGCCATGATCTCGGTGCCCGGACACGGCCGCGGCGTCGACGACATTGTGGGCATTGACGAAAGGGGCCAGCCGCGCACCAACAAAGCAGGTTATCAGCATGATTTCGCCATCCAAGCCGTCGAACACGGCATGGCCGCCGTGGCCATTGAACCGCTGGGATTCGGCTGCCGCCGGGATCCGGCCGCCAAGAAGAAGGGGTTGGGTGTATCCTCATGCCAGCCTTCGGCCGGCGCGGCGCTGCTGCTGGGCGAAACCATGATTGGTTGGCGCGTCTATGACGTGATGCGCACCATCGATTGGATCCAGACACGCGCGGAGTTGAACGGCACGCGCGTCGGCTGCATGGGCATCAGCGGCGGCGGCACTTGCACGCTGTTCGCCGCGGCGGTCGAACCGCGCATCCAGGTGGCGTATGTCAGCGGCTATCTGAACACCTTCCGCGACAGCATCATGAGCATTTCGCATTGTATCGACAATTACGTGCCCGGTATCCTTAATTGGGCCGAGGCCTACGATGTGGCCGGATTGATCGCCCCGCGCCCCCTGTTTGTCGAATCCGGTGAGCGCGACCGCATTTTTCCCATCGCCGCCAGTCGGGAGAGCTTCGCGCGCGTCAAGAAAGTTTACGAAGTGTTCGGGGCGGCCGACAAAGTGGAGCAGGAAATATTTCCCGGCGAGCATAGCTTTTACGGCGGGCGAGGCCTGCCCTTTGCCGCCAAACATCTGGGCGTATAGGCGCCTGGCTCCGGCTCTCGGTCCATTCAGTAGGGCGCTCGGTGCGTGCAACGAAATGGAGGTGGCCGCCGGGCGGCCTCGGGGCTGCAAGTCAGATATTCGGCTTCTGGTTTGCCGGCCGTGCGGGCTTCGGGTAATCGTGTCCCGCGTCGCTGTTGCGGCAGGAGACGTGGAACTGTTCCAGGGCCTGTCTCATGGCGGCGGCAATCTCGGGGTGGATCGCTGCCAGGTTGTGTTGCTCGGCGGGATCGTCGATCAGATCGAAGAGCAGGTCCTGTTTGCTGTCCAAGTCGCTTAACAGCTTGTAACGGTTATCGATGAGTGCCAGTTTGGGTGATCCCTGCCGCGCCGCTACGCCGCCATCCTCGGCGGTTTCGAATCCGATAGGCTTGGGACGCCGACTGATCCGGCCTTCCAGCAACGGGCGCAGACTGATTCCGTCTATGGGCCGAGGTTGCCCCGGCATTCGGAATCCGAGATAGTCCAAAACTGTGGGATAGTAATCCTCCGTGCTGCACGCCATATTGGTTACACTGCCGGGTTTCACGCGCGCCGGCCATTCTAACGCCGCAGGCACGCGGATGCCGCCTTCGAACAGGCTGCGCTTGCGCCCGCGGAACGGCCCCGCGGAACCCCGGAATTTTCCATCGTGCCCGGTCAAGCCGTCTGGGCCGTTGTCGCTACAGAACCAGAGCATGGTGTTCTGGGCGGCTCCGAGCTTCCGCAACGTTTGCCGCAGTCGGCCCACCTGCCGGTCCATAGCCGTTAATACTCCGTAGTAGTGTTGCTCACCTTCGCTATAGGCGGAATACAGTCGCCGGAACTCCGGCCCTGCCATGATCGGCTCATGCGGCGCGTGGAACCAGATCACCGCCAGCAAAGGCGTCTTTTGCCGGACGGCATTTTCGATGAACGCAATGGCGCGGTCCATCAGCACTCGCGAATCGTCGCCGGAGAGATTTTCGCTCACCGGCCGGCCGTTGTGGTAATACTGGCTGGCCAGGAATGGCGTGGGCGTACCATCAAACTTCTCCGTAAGGACGTCGCGGACCCCGGGGTCCCACAGGCGCACGGCATATTCGGTGGAGAACCACTCGTCGAAGCCGTTCATGCCGGGCGTCGAAAAATGCGCCGCCGGGTTTGCCCGTCCGGGTTTGGCGGGGCCAGTCTTGCTCAAGGTTCCTAGATGCCATTTGCCGAAGTGTCCCGTGGTGTAACCTTGCGTTTTCAAGGCCTCGGCAATGGTGATTTCCTCGGGTCTTAAGTGCCCCTCGTTAGCGAAATAAATCCCATAACGAAATGGGTGTCGTCCAGTGAGACAACTGCCGCGCGTCGGCGAGCAGACCGGGGAACTGGCGTAAAAGCGCGTGAAACGGATACCACCCGCCGCCATGGCATCCAAATTGGGGGTTTGAATGATCTTGTTGCCGTTGAAGCCGGGATCGCCCCATCCCATATCGTCGGCCATACACAGGATCACGTTGGGCCGCACCGCGCCCACGCTGCTGACGGGGGCGGCCGCCAGCCCTCCTGCCAGCGTTTGAAAGAAACGTCTTCGATCCAACATGGCTAATCGACCATTTGAAACAGTATGAGCTTTCCTAGCCGCGAATAGTATAGCTGTACAGCCTGCCGATTAGACCCGCGTTCCGTGGTCAGTCTCATGTCTCGCACTCCGATACGAAGCTTACCCCGCAGCGGCTAGGGCAACCTCCAGCCGCCGGGAAAGCTTCCGCCGCCGCGCAAGTGAGACGAAGATGCATGAAGCTGAGGTCTGCGCAGGCGTGGGAATGCGGCACGTATCGTTAGGTGAAACGCCGGCTCCGGCTTCATTCCCCCTGTATGAGCTGGTCCTCAAGGCAACTAAACTTGGAAATGCAACCATGAAACACAAGCATACGGCTACGGCGGCAACCCTGCTTCCAGGGAGGCCAGACTGGCAAACGAACGGCACAAGCTCCCCCCGCCGGGATTTTCTGAGGGTCATGGCGTCGGCCGCGGCTTCCAGCTTGCGCTCAAAGGCGGCGCCGCGTGATCAGCGGCCGAATCTGATTTTTCTGCTGACTGACGATCTTCGCGCGGATTGTCTCGGCGCCACGGGCAACCGCATCATTGAAACCCCCAACATCGATCAGATGGCTGAGCGGGGCGTGACGTTCGTAAACACTTTCTGCACGACCTCGATCTGCATGTCCAGCCGGGCCAGCATCTTCACCGGCTTGCACTTGCGCAGCCACGGCATCAACAGCTTCGACCAGCCGCTGAAGCCTGCCGATTTCGCCAACAGCTACCCCGTGCTGTTACGTTCGGCGGGCTACCGGACCGGCTTCATCGGCAAGTACGGCGTGGGAGATGTTCTTCCCGCGAGTTCCTACGACTATTTTCGCGGCTTCCCGAAACAAGGCGAGTACTTTCCGCAACGGGACGGCAAGCCAATCCATTTAACCACGCTCGTCCGCGATCAGGCGATCGAGTTCATTGATGGTTGCCGCAACGGACAGCCTTTCTGCCTTTCGATCAGCTTCAAAGCGCCTCACGTGCAGGATGAGGATCCGCGGCAATTTCTTTATGATCCGGCGCTGGCAAGCCTCTACCGGGATGTGAGGATTCCACGCCCCAAGACCGCGGCGAAGAAGTATTACCAGCGCGCTCCTGACTTCATCCGGAACTCGGAAGGGCACACGCGTTGGAAGAAACTGTTTGCCTCGGACCAACAGTTTGAGGAGATGGTGAAGGGTTACTACCGGCTGATTAGCGGAGTCGACCGCGCGGTAGGCCGCATTCGCGATGCGTTAGCCGAGCGGGGATGGACCGAAAACACAGTCCTGATCTTCACCTCTGACAACGGCTTCTTCCTGGGCGAGCGCGAACTCTCGCACAAGTTTCTGATGTATGAGGAATCCATCCGCATCCCGCTGATCATCTATGATCCCCGGCTGGCTCCTCAACAGCAGGGACGGCGGCCCCCGGAA
>CAYSBM010000152.1:5198-7374 GCA_964429095.1 uncultured Solibacteraceae bacterium
CCGGCCGCTGCTGGAAGGCGATCACCCAAACTGGAGGAAGGACTGGTTCTATGAGTACCTTTTCACGTTCCAAGGCAAGATCCCGCATTCGGATGGAGTTCGCACGGATCGCTGGAAGTACATCCGGTATCCCGATGTTCACCCAATGTATGAAGAGCTTTACGACCTTAAAGCCGACCCCCATGAGGAAAGAAACCTGGCCGGCGATCCGAACCACTCAGCCAGACTGAAGAGCCTGAGAGCGCGCCGCGAAGTCTGGAGCACGGCTCTGGATCGCTGGGCCCGCAACCGTCCCTGGCTGGATCCTTAAGACGCGGCCGCCAGCCGGCTAAGGTGAGCTATGAGAAAACTTCTTCTTTGCCCGTTGCTGTTCTTGTGGAGTGTGTGGGCGGCGAGTTCCATCATGCCCCTGGATCTCAGGTGCGAGTATGCCACGAACCCGCTGGGCATCGAAACTGCGGCCCCCCGGTTAAGCTGGCGCCTCCACTCCAGCGGACGGGATGAAATGCAGTCCGCCTATCAGGTTCTGGTGGCCAGCAGCCCGGACAAATTGGTCGAAGGCCAAGCCGACTTGTGGGATTCTGGCAAGGTGCCTTCGAGCGAATCCATTCAGATTGCATACCGGGGCGCCAAACTGGCTTCGCGGCAGCGCTGTTATTGGAAAGTGCGTGTTTGGGACAAAGCGGACCGGCCGAGCCCGTTCAGTGAGACGGCTTGGTGGGAGATGGGCCTGCTGTCGCCTGGCGACTGGGATGCGGAGTGGATCGGTTACCCTCCGGGTTGGAATGGTCGCGCTCTGTATTTCCGCCGCGACATCGATATCCCGAAGCCTGTAAGATCGGCTCGTGCTTACGTAGCTGGTCTGGGCTACTATGAGCTGAGGTTGAACGGTGCAAAGGTGGGCGATCACGTTCTCGACCCCGGCGTTACCGACTACAGTAAACGTGTGCTCTACGCCACCTACGACGTAACGGGCCTACTGCGCCCGGGTAAGAACACCCTGGCCGCTATCGTAGGCAACGGCTGGTACGCCGTGCCGTCGCTGTTGTTGCAAGTTGAAGCCGTTTACGAAGACGGCTCGTTGGGACGCTTTTCAACGCATGGTTTGCGCAGCTTAACTTCGGCGCCCTGGCTTGTATCAAGTGGTCCCATCGTGGCCAACAGCGTCTATGATGGAGAGACCTACGACGCGCGGCTGGAAAAGCCGGATTGGGATTCGCCCGTTCGCCATGGCGCGGTGAGTGAACCAGACCGGACCGAAGGCTGGGTACACGCGATGGCGGCCACTGCTCCCGGCGGCCGGCTCATTTCTCAAACCATCAATCCGATCAAGGTGGTGGCTACGATCCGCCCACGCCGGATAAGCGAACCGAAGCCCGGCGTCTTCGTCTTCGATAGTGGCCAAAACCTCGCAGGCTGGGCGGAACTGCGCGTGACGGGTAGGCGTGGCGACCGCGTCACGTTGAAATTCGCCGAGAGTTTGCGGGCCGATGGAATGGTAAACCAGGACAATCTACGCAAGGCCGCCGCCACTGACGTTTATATTTTGAAAGGCGGCGGCTTGGAGACCTGGGAGCCTCGCTTCACCTACCACGGCTTCCGTTACTTGCAGGTGGAAGGCTTTCCGGGCAGACCCTCGCTGGACGACATTGTAGTCAAGCAGGTGCGTTCGTCAGTGGAGCCAAGCGGTTCATTCGAATCGAGCAACCAGCTTCTGAACCGGATTCAGCAGATGGTGCAATGGACCGAGGCGAGCAACCTGCACAGCATTCCCACCGATTGTCCCCAACGCGACGAGCGCATGGGCTGGATGAACGATCTTACGGTGCGTCTGGAAGAGTCGGTTTACAACTTTGATCTTTCGCGGTTTTACTCCAAGTTCCTCAATGACGTGAGCGACACGCCGGCGACCGATGGGTCCATCACCGATACGGCTCCCTTCCGCTGGGGTAGGCGCCCGGCCGATCCCGTTTCGGCCAGTTATCTGTTGCTGGGCTGGATTCTCTATCAACACTATGGCGATACCCGCGCCATGGCGGAACACTTTGACGGGTTCAAGGCGTGGGTGGATTTCCTGGAGAGCAAGACGCAGAATTACGTTCTGACTTACGGCTCCTGGGGCGATTGGTCTCCGCCCGCCAGCTTTGCTGTCGCGGGGCGCCCGGTCTCAAAGAGT
>CAYSBM010000153.1:0-7366 GCA_964429095.1 uncultured Solibacteraceae bacterium
CATCGATTTTTCAGCTTCCTTCCACCGCTACGATTCGGTCACCAACTCCGCCCCCGGAGCACACAAGTATAAGCCCAGTGACGTCGGCTTGCCCAAGTATATGGACGACTTCGCCGGCAGTTATACGATGCTGCCCTACGTTTCCGCCTCCGGCTACAACGCCATGAGCCTGGTTCAGGAATTCATGGTGTTCGCGCAAACCGCCATGACCAAACTGGATGTCACACACATCCGCGGAACGCACTCCATGCGCGCCGGCGTGGACTTCCGCCGCACCGACCGCAACAGCGGAACCAACGGCTATCCTTCGGGCGCCTTCAGCTTCAGCAACGTCTACACCCGGCGCGAAGACGACGGATTGACCGCGGCCGGTTCGCTGGGCCACTCCTGGGCCGCCTTCATGATGGGCTTGGGAAGCTGGTATGTGACTCAAGTGGAGACGTACGCTTTGCGGACGCCTTATTATGCCGGCTATTTCCAGGACTCCTGGCGGGTCAACCGTAAGTTAAATGTGAACCTCGGCCTTCGTTGGGAGTACGAACTCGGGCCCGCGGAACGCTACAACCGCATGATGACTTATTTCGACCCGGCGGCGAGCATCCCCATCGCCAAACTGGCGGAAACTGCATATGCCAGCACACCCATTCCAGAGCGAGCCGCCTCCACTTTCAAAGTCGCCGGCGGGTCGGTCTACGCAGGCCAGAACGGCGCCAGCAACCGCATGGTTCAGAACGAACTCATGTGGCTGCCGCGCCTGTCCGCGGCTTACGCGCTGAATACCAAGACCGTGATCCGCGGCGGGTACGGCATTTTCTACGACACCATCAACGCGCTGGATCTCGCCCCCACGCAGACCAATTACAGCCGCAACACGTCGCCTATCCTCACCAACGATTTCGGCATGACGTGGCTTATTGGCAACCCCACGGCTGGAATTTCGCCGCTCACCGACCCGTTCCCGGTGCGCGCCGATGGAAGCCGCTTCGATGTGCCGCTGGGCAACGCCCTGGGTGTTTCCACCATCTTGGGAGGCAGCTACTCCGGCCGCATTTTTGAGACAACCCACCCTCGCCAGCAGCGCTGGCGCGCCGGCCTGCAAAGGCAAATTGGTTCCAATATGGTGGTGGAAGCCGCCTACGTGGGCTCTTACTCTACCAGAGTGGGGTTGGCCCGCAGCGACAGCTATGTTCCCGAGCAATTCTGGGCCAGCGGCAACGTGCGTAACGACGCCATTGCCACTAATCTCAACAGCAACGTGGCCAATCCCTTTTACATTGGCAACCTCACAGAACTACAGAAGACGAACCCCCTACTCCATGACGATCTGTCGAAAAAGAGCTTTTTCACTTCCAAGACCATCCGCAAGTACCAACTGCTCTACCAGTTCCCGCACTTGAGCGGAGTCACTAACACCCGGCCGGAGGCTGAAGTCAAGACCCACTCGATGGAGCTGACCTTCGAACGCCGTTTCTCGGCCGGCTATAACTTTTATGCCGGGTACACCTATCTGGATGTCCGGAGCAAGGACTATTTGCCGGACCCGTGGGTTACCGACCCGCTCTGGCGCCAGAGCAATAATGGCCGCCCGCACCGCTTTGTCGCCACCACCGTCGCCGAGCTTCCTTTCGGCTAAGGCAAGCCGTGGCTGAAAGGCGGCGGGCCTTTGAATTACGCCGTCGGAGGCTGGCAGCTAAGCCTCACTTAAGAGTATCAGCCCGGCGCAATGTTGCCCTACCCCACCCTGATCTACTACGGCAACTAACAAGCCATCACCACAGGGGAACAGCCCTTCGACCGGTGGTGCAACACCGACCACTTCGAGCGCAGCTCGACCAAAGCCCCAGCGGCTTTTCACCGCCGGGTATTCCCTGAGCGGTTCGAAAATCTCAGCGCACATAGCTACAGCGTACTGAATGCCAACCTCGCCAAGGAGTTTCAGATCCGGGAACGGGCTCGCCTTCAGTTGCGCTGGGACGTGCTGAACGCGCTCAACCGCACCATCATGAACGCCCCGGTGACTGACCCGTTGTCCACCGATTTCGGCAAGTGTACTTCATCCACATCTCTCAAGCGCTGGATGCACATCCAGGCTAAAATCACTTTCTGAGGAGATCAATAGATGAACCGGCGGGAATTCCTGGCGCTCAGTATGATGGGAGGGCCGGGAATTCCCGCCGCCCCCGTTTTTCGCGCGGGCTTCGCCGAGCGTGATATTACGCCGCGCATCGGCATGCAGGAGCCCGGCGGGTATTTGAAGCGCTTTCACCGGAACCTGCACGACCCGTGTAAGGTGCGCGCCGCCGTTTTTGACGATGGGCGCCGTGCGGTGGCGTTGGTGAGCCTGGACGCGCTCATGGTACCCCGCCAACTGGTGACTGCCATCCGGAACCATGTGCAAGCGCGCTGCGGCCTTGCGCCGGAAGCTGTCCTTATCGGCGCCACCCACTCCCATTCCTCCGGCCCTACGGGCTTGGTGCAGGCCGGTGAGTATGATGACGACTCCCCGCTGGTGCGCAAGCTGGCTTACGTAATATCGAGCGCCGCCGACCCGGACTACCTTGAGCTGGTGCGCCGCCAGACGGTGGAGGCGATCTGTGGCGCGCACTCGAACCTGGCGCCGGTTCGCGCCGGCGTGGGCGCCGGCATGGAAGACAAGGTGGCTTTTAATCGCCGTTTCCGCATGCGCAACGGACTGACCTACACTCATCCAGGACAGGGCAATCCCGATCTACTCGAACCGGCCGGCCCCATCGACCCGCAAGTGGGCGTCATCGGCGTGTGGGACGAAAGGGGGCGAATGACCGGCTGCGTGGTCAATTACGCCTGCCACGCCACCACCAGCCCGGGCGGCATTTCCGCCAACTGGATTTATTATCTGGAAAAGACCATCCGCGGCGCGCTTTCCAGCGATGCGGTGATCGTGTTCCTGCAAGGCGCCTCGGGCGATGTCACTCAGGTAGACAACCGCAACCCTTATGTCCAGCCCAGCGGGGATGAGTATGCGCGCCTGGTGGGCGGGCGCGTGGGCGCGGAAGCCGTGAAGACGCTGGTGTCGCTGCACGCCGGCTGGCTTACACCGCTGAATGCAGCCAGCCTAACCCTGCGCCTCAACCGCCGCCACCCGAGCCCGGAACGCGTCAAGAAGAGTTACGAGATCGTCAGCCGGGATTCCACCCCTGAAACTATCACCGACTGGATCTTCGCCAAAGAGATCGTCCTGCTGGACGCCAAGCTAGCCAAAGAGCCTGTAGCGGAAGCCGAGGTGCAAGCCATTCAGGTGGGTCCGGCGGTCTTTATTTCAAATCCGGGTGAGATGTTTTGCGCACTGGGCCTGCGCATTAAGCAGGGCAGCCCCTTCCCCTTCACTTTCCCTGTCGAACTGGCCAATGGCTGCGTGGGCTATGTGCCCACCGAGGAAGCTTTCGGCCCGTCCGGCGGCGGCTACGAGACGCGGCTCACCAGTTACAGCAATCTGGAAGTCGCAGCCGGCAACCGTCTGGTGGAAGCCGGACTAGAACTAGCCCGGCGCATGAAACCAGGTAAGATTCCAACGCCTCCGCCGGCCAAGCCGTTCCAGGCGCCCTGGTCCTACGGCAACGTGCCGCCGGAAATACGGTAACTTAAATTTACTTAACAGGAGATTGCGTCATCATGGAAAAACTCGCCATCGAAGGCGGACCTAAGGCAGTCACGAACAAGCTGGTGGGATGGCCGAATTTCAGTGAAGAGGCTATCCAGTCGGTGGTCGAAACTCTGCGCTCGGGCAAGGTCAACTACTGGACCGGACGTAAGGGCATGGAGTTTGAGAAACGCTTTGCCGCCTGGCAGGGGTCCAAGTATGCCCTCACCGGGGCCAGCGGCACTGCGGCGTTGCATGAGGCCCTTACGGCGCTGGGCATCGGCCCCGGCGACGAAGTCATCGTACCCAGCTATACCTTCATCGCCACCAGTTTTTCGGTGGTGCAGGCGGGCGCCATTCCGCGTTTCGCCGACGTCAATCTCGAAGATCATTGCATCAGCGTCGAATCGGCCGAGCGCCTGGTCACTGAACGCACCCGGGCCATCATGCCCGTGCACCTGTATGGTAACGTCTGCGACATGGATAAGGTCCGGGCCTTCGCCAGGAAATATAACCTGTTCGTGATCGAGGACAACGCTGAGGCTTACGGCGGCGTCTACAAGGGCAAGAAGACCGGAACGCTGGGCGACATCGCCGGTTGCAGCTTCTGTCAGAACAAGACCTTCACCACCGGCGGGGAAGGCGGCATGGTGACCACCGACAACGAAGAGCTGGCCTGGAAGGCGCGCAGCTTTCGCGACCACGGCTACGACGTCAAAGAGCGGCTGAGCCTGCTGGAACTCGAGCAGAAACTGCCTTACATCCACAACATGGTCGGCTGGAACTACCGCATGACCGAGATGCAGTCGGCCATCGGCCTGGCCGAACTCGACCGCCTGGACACCTGGAACATGCCCGCGCGGCGCCGCAACGCCAAGATTCTCATCGATGCTTTGCGCCAGCGCCCCGAAGTGAAGTATTTCCCCATCGACACGCCGGAGCGGCAAAACGGCTGGTACGTACTGGCTTTCTCGCTGGACATCGAGAACATGAAGTGCGACATCCAGCAGTTTGTGAAAGCCGCCGCCGCCGAAGGCGCGCCCTGCTGGAAGGTCTTCTGGCCGCAGTGCCACACCGAGCGCGCCTTCCGCGAACATAATTCGTTCGGCCTCAGCGGCTTCCCGTTCCGCTCCAAAGAATACGCCACGCCCTCCAGCGTGGATTACAGCAAGGTGGAAGTGCCCAACGCGCGATGGCACGAAGCGCACACGAGCACTTGTTGCGCCTATCCCACCTTCACCGAGCACGACATGCACCAGATCGCAGCCGCGCTGGTGAAGGTAATCCAGGCCTATACCAAGCTCTAACCTCCAAGCCATGCCGGAAAAAATCAATTGGGGTGTGATCGGCTCCGGCGGCATCGCCCGCCGCCGGACTATTCCCGAAGGCCTCGCCGTAGCTTCCAACGCCAGGCTGGCGGCCGTTTTCGACGTGAACGCCGCGGTCAATCACGAAGTTGCCGTTCAGTTCGGCGCGCGCGCCTGCTCCACGCTGGAAGAACTGCTATCCAGCGCGGTGGACGCGGTCTACCTCGCCACGCCGGTTCACCTCCACTGCGAACAGGCGCTGGCGGCCATCGGCGCAGGAAAACATGTGCTGTGCGAGAAACCGCTGGGTTTGAATGTCCCGGAAGCAGAACGCATGGCCGAGGCGGCCGTCCAAGCGGGAGTGAAGCTGGGCACAGCGCTCATGATGCGTTTCATCGCGCAGCATCAAGCCGCGCGGCGGATGATCGCGGACGGCGCCCTGGGGCGTCCCGTGCTCGGCCGCGCGCAGCTTTCCTGCTGGTATCCGCCGATGGAGGGCGCTTGGCGGCAGGATCCTGCGCTGGGAGGCGGTGGCTCGCTCATCGACATGGGCGGCCACACCATCGACCTGCTGGAGATGTTCTTCGGCCCGGTGAGCCAAGTGAGTTGCTTCACCGCCAACCTGGCGCACAATTACGCCAGCGAGGACAGCGCGCTGGCCCTGTTACGCTTTGAAAACGGCGCCCTGGGAGTGGTGGACGCGTTCTTCTCCATTCCGGATGCCTCCAGCGACAACGTGCTGGAGTTGTACGGCACCCGCGGCTCGATTCACGCCCGCGGCACCATTGGACAGGGCAGTCAGGGCAGGATGACCGCGCGGCTGGAAAGCGATCAAACCGCCTACGACGCTCAACAAAACCGCGCCGCCGCCGGCGAAATCGAAATCTCTCCACCACCGGTCAATCCCTACCGGGCCGAAATCGAGGAATTCAGCCAGGCCATTTTGGACAACCGCTCCCCGGCCGTGGATGCGGCTGCCGGTCTCCGCAGCCAAAGGGTGCTGGCCGCCTGCTACGAATCGGCCCGCACCGGCCGGCTGGTGAGTGTGCTTTGATGAGAAGTATCATGATGCCCACACAAGTGAACCAGCAAATCAGCCGCCGCGCCTTCGGCCTTGCGGCCGGTGCCGGTCTTGCCGGTATTCTTTCGGCCGCGAAGAAGAAGATTCCCATTGGAGTGCAACTTTATTCGATCCGCGAACTCTGCAAGCAGGATTTCGAAGGCGCCGTCGCCGGAGTCGCCAAGCTAGGCTATGAGGGCGTCGAGTTCGCCGGCTACTACGGCAGATCCGCGGCCGAACTCAAGAAAATGTTGGACGCCAACGGGTTGAAGTGCTGCGGCACGCACATTGGCATCGACAACATCCTCGGTGGCAAGCTCGCCGAGACGATCGAGTTTAACAAGATCATCGGCAACCAGTTCCTGATCGTTCCCGGCCTTCCGGAAAAGTACCGCGCGTCGCGCCAGGCGTGGCTGGAGACAGCCAAGATCTTTAACGAAGCCTCCGAGAAGGCGCGTGCCCAGGGCCTTTATGTCGGCTATCACAACCACACCGCCGAATTTAAGCTACTGGACGGCGAACGCCCCTGGGACACGTTCTTTAGGAACACGGCCAAAGACGTGGTCATGCAACTGGATATCGGCCACGCGGTGCATGGCGGCGCCGATCCGGTCCAACTGCTAAAGCAGTACCCCGGGCGCGCTCTGACGGTGCACGTTAAGGAATGGTCGCCAACCAAAAAGGATGCACTAGTCGGCGACGGCGAGGTCAAGTGGGCGGAAGTGTTCCAGGCTTGCGAGACCGTGGGAGGCACCCGCTGGTACATCGTCGAGGAAGAGTCCGGCGCTTACCCCGGCCTCACCGGCATCGAAAAAAGCCTGAAGCGCCTTCGCAAAATGGGCAAGTAGAACGGCGCTTCTACCTGCGTTCGCCGTGCTTGTCCATCTCGCGATACACGTTGACCGCCTCAGGTTCGCCGAGCAGGTTCGTACGCGATTCGACGCGCACCAGATCGCCCGGCTTGAGTTGCGCCTGGCTAATGCGCTTGTTGCCCTCAAAGTAACGGGTTCTCTTGGTGCAATAGAATTCGATGGTGTTGGAGTCCGCCGTCTCTACAATCAGCGTCTTCGGCTCGCTCACCTTAACCGCACCGTATATGCTGGCAAGCGGCTCCTCCACGCGGGGGCCCGCCGCCAGCATCAATACACTCGCGACGGCAAGCAGAAACGCGCAGTTCATCGGCACACTCCTCACCAACTTGGACGGCACTCGAGCCCGCGAGGCTACAGCGTACTGATGGAAGCTTTGCGTTTGGCCTCGAAGGCGGCGATGGCCGCCTCCTGCTTGAGGATGTAGCCCAATTCGTCCACGCCCTCCAATAGACAGTGGCGCGCGAAATAGTCCACCCGCAATTCCACCTCCCAGCCGTCCGGCAGAATA
>CAYSBM010000154.1:0-7358 GCA_964429095.1 uncultured Solibacteraceae bacterium
GGGCGACGTTGGATTCGCCGTGACCTACATTCACTCGCCGCAGGAGCGGGAGGTGGACCTGGATTTGGCCGCAGACACGGCCAAGGTGTGGCTGAACCAGAAGTTGGTGATGGCTTTCCATGATATGCCCGGCTACCGGGCCAACCGCGCTTCTTTCGCCCGGCGTGAGCGCCTGCGGCTGCGGCAGGGCTGGAATGAACTGCTGTTGAAGCTGGAGCGCGAAGGCCGCCTGGCTTTTTACCTGCGCCTGCTCAACCCCGATGGCAGTCTGCCGCGCGATCTGGCCGTGAATTCCGAGCCGGTGATGCCCAAGCTGGACAAGCCGCGTGGAGCCCGGTGGTACCGCGCCGCTATTCCTCCGGGTGCGACGGCGGTTGATGTTCCGCAGGGCGCGGCGGCCTATGTGAACGGCGTGGAAACCAAACCCGTGGGCGGCAAAGCCGCCGTGCGGGAGGGCGTGCTGGCTTTGTGTCTTGAATCCGGCGAAGAGCTCACAGCGCCTCTCCGCTTCACCATGGGCGAGACGGTTTATCATTTGGGGCCTTGGACCCGGACCGGGCTGGCGAATTTCTCCGGCAAAGCCAGCTACGAACGCAGCTTTACGCTTCCGCCAGCTATGGCGGGTAAAGAGGTCTGGTTGGATCTGGGCGAAGTCGGAGTAGTGGCCGAGGTGTGGGTGAACGGCGTGAAAGCCGGTGAACGGGTCTGGAAGCCCTTCCGCTTTGATGTAACCAAACTGGTGCGGCCTGGCGAGAACCGCTTCCGGATTGTGGTGGCCAATTCCGACGCCAATGCCCGCGCAGTGGCCAACCAGCGCCAACTGCTGAGCGCTATTGACCTCGACGGACTCCACGGCCCGGTGCGGCTGCTGGCATATGCCCGATGAAGGGCGCCTGGCGCGGCCATGTTACCATAGTCGTTTCAAGCGGAAAACATGGCCCAGGGATATCGAGGCGGTGCGCCTTCAAGAGCCGTAACCACACACTAATATCCCATGCCCAGGTAAGGGGCGGTGTTTCCGCCGCCTCCGCTTTTCGGGCACGGACCGCCGGGTGCATCACAAGGAAGATCGAAATTGATTCGAGCCGTCAAAGGAACTCGCGACATTCTGCCGCCGGCCAGCGCCGTCTGGAACCATGTGGAAGACGTGGCGCGACGCGTGCTCCGTGCGTATAACTACCAGGAGATTCGGACTCCCATTTTCGAGGAAACCGGATTGTTCGCCCGAGGTGTGGGCGCGGAGACCGACATCGTCTCGAAAGAGATGTATACGTTCGAGGACCGTGACGGAAGTTCGTTGACCTTGCGGCCTGAGGCCACCGCTTCGGTGATCCGCGCCTACATCGAGCATCGGCTGGATCAGCTTCCCGGCCTGCAAAAGCTCTACTACATGGGTCCTATGTTCCGGCGGGAGCGCCCGCAGAAAGGCCGCTACCGGCAGTTTTTCCAGATCGGAGCGGAAGCTATCGGCTCGGAATCACCCGCCGTGGACGCCGAGGTGATCGAGATGGTCATCGAGATTCTGGCCGGCGCGGGCCTCAAAGGCTTTCAGGTGCTGCTGAATTCGGTGGGCTGCCCGGCCTGCCGCCCGGCATATGTGGCCAGGCTGAAACAAGCGCTGGCTCCGGCCGCCGCCAGCCTGTGCGGGGATTGCCGCCGCCGCGCGGATACCAACCCCTTGCGGGTGCTCGATTGCAAGGTGCCCGCGGACCAGCCGGTCATCGAGGCGCTGCCTTCCATCCTGGACTGCCTCTGCCCGGCCTGTAACGAGCATTTCGAGCGCGTAAAGGCCTATTTGGCCGGCCAGGGTATTCAATTCGAGCTGAAGCCGCGGCTGGTGCGGGGCTTGGACTATTACACCCGCACCACTTTCGAGATTGTCCATGGCTCGCTGGGAGCACAGAATTCGGTCGTCGGCGGCGGGCGCTACGACGGACTGGCCGAATCGCTAGGCTCGAAGATCCACTCGCCGGGCATTGGGTTTTCGATCGGGGAGGACCGCCTGGTGATGAGCGTGGCGCAGCAGCAGCCGGGCTATCAAGCGCCCCGGCTGGACCTTTTCGCGGTCTTCATGAGCGAGGCCGCTTTTCGCCAGTCCGGCTCTCTGGTGCGTGATCTGCGACGGCGCGGCATCATCGCTGAAACGGTGGTCGATACGCGCCTCAAGCGCGCACTGGAAACGGCCAACAAGCTGAAGGCCCGCTGGACGCTGATTGCCGGAGAGGATGAAGTCGCCGCCGGCGTTTATTCTCTCAAGAATATGGAGACGGGCTCGCAAGAAACTGTCAGCCCCGCTGGCTTGTACGAGAGGCTAAGTTCCGAAACCTGAATATGCAGGAAAGCATTCGTCTGGACTTGTTAGGTGATTTGCGGCGCACGCATACCTGCGGCGAGTTGAGGCCGGCCGACGCCGGCGCCGAGGTGCTGCTGATGGGATGGGTGCACCGCCGCCGGGATCTGGGTGGAGTTATCTTCATCCACCTTCGGGACCGTGAGGGGGTCACGCAAGTGGTGTTTCACGAGGACCTGGACCCGGCGGTGCACGGCAAGGCCGAGAGCCTGCGCGCCGAATATGTCATCGCCGTGGAAGGCCGTGTGGAACTGCGCAGCGCCGACACCGTGAATCCATCCATCCCCACCGGCGAGATTGAGGTGGTCGCCTCGAAGCTGTGGATTCTTAATGAATCTGCGACGCCGCCTTTCCCTATGGAAGATAGCGTGGATGTGAGCGAGGACACGCGTCTCAAGTACCGCTATGTGGATTTGCGCCGCCCGCGCATGCAGCGCAACATCATGTTGCGCTCGCGCGTCGCTTTCGCCGCCCGCGAATTTCTTTACGCGCAAGGCTTCCTGGAGATCGAGACTCCTTTCATGACGCGCTCAACTCCCGAGGGCGCACGAGATTTCTTGATTCCCAGCCGCGTGCAGCCGGGCGCCTTCTATGCGCTGCCCCAGTCGCCGCAGTTGTTCAAGCAGTTGCTCATGGTCAGCGGCTTCGACAAGTATTTCCAGATCGTGCGCTGTTTCCGCGATGAGGACTTGCGCGCCGACCGCCAGCCTGAGTTCACGCAAATCGATCTGGAGATGTCGTTTCCACAACAGGAGCGCATCATGGAGGTCATCGAGCCGCTGTTGCAGCGGATCTGCGCTGTGGCAGGCCGCCAGATCACGATTCCCTTCCCCCGTATGAGCTATGCGGAAGCCATGCGCTCTTACGGCATTGACAAGCCTGACCTGCGTCTGCCGCCGTTCCATCCAGTCGAGGACCTGTTCCCCGAAGGCGTACTGACGCCCCCCGGGCTTCCTCTGGTGGCCATCCGCATCCCCGGAACCGGTGTGCTCACCCGCAGCCAGCGTGACGAACTGAAAGCCTATGGGGCCGAGCGAGGATTGCGCGTCTACGATGACGTGAAGCGCCTGGACCGCGATTTCGCCGGGCCCATGCAGGCCGTACGGGAGCGTGCGGGCGTGTCTGAAGACGACTTGTTGCTGCTGGCGGGCTGGGCGGGCGACCCCGATCCGCACCGCCCTGAAGAGGCCGTTTTCAAGGCCTGCGGGCAATTGCGCCTGTTCGCCGGACAAAAGTACAACGACCGCCACCAGCTTCTGAATCCGGAAGATTTCCGGTTTGTTTGGGTGGTGGATTTCCCCATGTTTGAGTGGGACGCCGAGGAGAACCGCTGGACAGCCGCGCATCATCCCTTTACTTCGGTCCACGATGATGATCTGGATAAATTGACCACCGCCCCCGCCCGCTGCCGGGCCATGAGCTACGACATCGTCTTGAATGGTACGGAACTGGGTTCGGGCTCGATCCGTATTCACCGTGCTGACGTGCAATCAAAGGTGTTCGCCGCGCTGGGTTTCAGCCAGGAGGAAGCCCGGCGACGGTTCGGCTTTCTTCTCGAAGGCCTCAAGTATGGCGCGCCGCCGCACGGCGGCATCGCTCTTGGTTTGGACCGGCTGGTGATGATCCTGGCCGGGGAAACATCCATACGTGACGTGATTGCCTTCCCCAAGACAGCCCGCGGAACGGACCTGATGTGCGAGGCGCCGGCCGAAGTTCCCGAGCGCCAGTTACGCGAGCTGGGCATCCGTGTGGTGGCCAGAAAATCCTGATCTTCAGGCTAAGCTTCTGGAAAAGGCTGCGGCGCTGGGATCGTGAGCACGGGCGCCGGGGAGTGCCGGACGACGCGGACGGTAGTGGAGCCCACAATCAACGCGTCCGCAAACGGGCGGCGGCGGGCGGCGATCACCAGCAAATCCGCGGAGAGGTTTGTGGCGGCGCGCAGGATGTTGCCGGCGGCGTCCCCGCTCTCGACCACGGACTGCAAATCACAGGCCTTGCGTTCCTGTTCGGAAAGCCATCCGCAGGGGTCGGGCGGGCGCTCCGCAACGCCCTTTTCGATGACGTGCAGCGCAATCAGCTCCGCCTTAAGGGATGAAGCCAGGCGTGCGGCGGTCTGAAGCGAATGTCTTGCTTCCTGCGAATCGTTAATGGGACAAAGGATCCGCCTCACCGGCTGCGGTCCAGCCGCGCCGGTGGCCGGCGCCCTCACAGTGACAATCGGAATCGTGGCTTCCCGCAAAAGCCGCTCTGCCACCGAGCCGAGCAGAAAGCGGTTAAACCCGCTCCGCCCATGGGTGCCCATCACCACAAGATCCACAGCGTTTTCGCGGGCGGCCCGCAGGATGGCATCGGCCGGCGCTGCATCCACGACCATGCGCCGGGCCCTTAAATTCGGGTACACGCGGCCGGCGAACTCTTCCAGAGCGCGGTCCGCCTCCCGCATGGCGTCACCAAACTGCTCGTTCAACGCGGCGATTTGCGAGGGCGTAAAATAAGGCGGCGCTTCCCAGTGGTGCGCGTGCAGAATGGTCAACCCGGCATGCGTGGCTTCTACCAGGTGACCCGCAAGACGCAACGCCGCGGCCGAAGGCGGGCTGAAGTCAACTGGGCAGAGAACGTGTTCCGGCCAGTTCGAGTGCATGAATGCCTCCTGAAACCGAAGATGCAGTCTGAAGGCATTGGTGACGGCCGGCGGCCGCCCGGCATACTCGGCGCCGCCGGCTTGGTCCGTTTACGCCTTAGGGGGGGTAGGAACGACCTTGAAGCTTTTCTCGTCGAAATACAAGATCCGCCCCTGGCGGTAGCTCTCCACCGACATGGAGATCAAGACCTGGGCGCGGGCGGCGGTCTCTACGTCGAGCGTGGGCTTTTGCCGGCTTCGCACGCAGCTAAGGAAGTTCTCGACATGCGCCGTCATGGCATCTTTGGTTTCGAGCGGGATCTTCTGGTCTTCTTTGCCGAACTTGGCTTCGTACTCCGGCGTCATTACCCGCTTTTCCGGTTTCAGCGTGATGTGGTCGGCCGTTCCCTCAAATTGCCCGTGCTCCACCATGATGATGGTACCCAGGTGGCCGCGGATCAAACCCGGGATGTGTTGGGAATTAGCCATGGAGGAGCTTAGCACCACGGAGTGGCCCTTGGAGTACTCCGCGATCAGGTGGAACGTGTCCGGCACCTCGCGGTCCTTAAAGACATAAATTCCGCCGCCGGCCATCACTTTGTAAGGAAACTGCGGAGTGGGCCAGCAAATGTTCAAGGGCGCGGCAACGTGGAAAAACAGGTCCGTAGCGATGCCCCCGGAATAATCCCAGAACTTGCGGAAACGGAAAAAGCGTTCTGGGTCCCATGGCCGTTTGGGAGCCGGGCCGAGGTACATCTTCCAATCGATATAACCGTCGCCTTTCTTGTCAGGACCGGCGTCGGGATCGATCTTCCAGTTCCACTCGCCCTCTTTCGAGTTGCGGTGATAGGAGCCCTGGCTCATGATCATGTCGCCGATGGCGCCGCTGGCAATCACCTGTTTGGCTTTGTGCCAAATATCAGCCGAAGTGGTCTGCGAGCCAACCTGTAGAACCCGTTTGGTGGCGTGCACGGTGTCGATCAGTTCCTTGGCTTCGGCCACCGTGTGGCACATCGGCTTCTCCAAGTAGACGTCCTTGCCGTTCAGCATGGCCTCAATGGCGATGGGCGCGTGCCAATGATCCGGTGTGGCCACGATCACGGCGTCGACATCCTTACGATTCAAGACCTCGTGGAAATCCAGGTAGCCTTCGCACTTGTGAAACTCGGCGTTCAGCTTCTTGCGCTTCTCGTAAACGTCGCACACAGCCACGATCTTGCAATTGCTCGGGCCTTGGCCGATCTTGGCGAAGGTCCGCCCCACGTACGTCCCGCGGCCTCCACAGCCAATAATGCCCACGTTGATGGTGTCGTTGGCGCCGATCACACGGCCGGTTGATTTCACCACCGGGCGCGATTTCTTGGCGGCGGCCGCCGTACCGGTCAAACCGAGCGCAGCGCCCGCGCCGCTGGCGCTTCTCAGAAAATTCCTGCGATCAAGGGATTCTTGCATTGCCTGTCGTCCTTTGAGTCTCACCCGGACGGTCAGACGCCGGCCGGTGAATTGGGAAACACCACCAGTTTACTCCCTTTCCAAGACGAAGGTGCGAAGCAGAGTGCGCCGTCAGGGTTCCAGAACAGCCGGCTGCGTGCGCGACACTGGTTGGTCCGCTTTGCGCAAGACCCGCCACCAGAGATAGAGACACACCAGATGTGCGCCCGCGATGATGATATTTCCCGCCGACACCAGAGGCACGCTTCGCCGGGGGATGGCGAGTTGGCGCAACGAATGGCCAACGGCCTGTCCCGCCATTTGAATCCCCAGCGCCCCGCTGATCAAGAGAACCCGGCGGTCCGGCAGGCGCCGCCCCACCAGAGTCATCCACAGCGTCAGGTTCAGCAACACAGCGCCGAAGCTGAGGTTGCGCGCCACGTGGGTCATCCCTTCGTTGATCGGCTCGTCGTAGTACAGAGCCAGACTCACCGCCGCCAAGGCAAATACTGCCAACCCTAAACCCCGCGTGACACGACCCCGCCGCCGGCCGTCTTCAATACTCTTGTAGATCAGGGAAAGCACTAGCAGCACCACCAGGGTTTGAAGGATCATATCGTTGATCCAGTAGTACTTGTAAGTGTACTTGGACCACCACCTCAGGTCCATTATGGCCGCCACTTCCACGGCTGTGGCCAGGAGGGAGGCTATGGCGTAAGCAAAAAGGAAAGGGAAACTACGATAGCTGCCACGCAGAAGCGCTGCTATAAGCAATATTTGAACCAGCGCCCCACAGACGATAAATACCCACTGTACAACTTGCATTACACGCCGATCTTTCGCTCACTAATCGGCCGAAACCGGTTCAAACAGGAGAGGGTGATTATGCTTTTCCGTCCCACGGGTTGGGCGGGAAGACTGGACCATGCGCCAAGCCGTCCCAGGGGTTGGGCGGGA